>NZ_SNXY01000010.1:302500-572500 GCF_004362745.1 Oharaeibacter diazotrophicus
TGCCGCGTCCCGACCTGCCGAAACGGTATTTTTGATTGATCCGTCAATCAAGAAAAACTTGCGCGGCGTGAAATCGGATGCTTGGATGCCGCTACGAAGAAACCCGCAGGCGAGCGCCGGCGGTCGATCCGGTAGAACCCGGTCGGCCGCGACGGTGTCGCCGAAGCGGGCAGGGCGGGGCGGCGCGGTGCGTCCGCTCCGAACGGCCGGCACGGCCGGCAGGTTGCAAATGGGGAACGGGCCGCGACGGCCCGTCGACCGGGGGCCGGGTGCGCACGAACGGGAGCGGTGCTCGGGCACCGCGGTCTCCCGCCGTCGGGCGCGTCGGCCAATGGGTTGCGCGGCGTGCCGGGTCCATCGGCGCGTCCGGTCGATCAGAAGGGAGCTTTGTCACATGAAGACCATCTCGGGCGCGCTCGCCGCCCTCGGCATCCTGGCCTTCGGCTCCGCGGCCTTCGCCGCCGAGGACGAGGCCTGCAGGACGGTCCGCTTCTCGGACGTCGGCTGGACCGACATCACCGCCACCACCGCCACCGCCTCGGTGATCCTCGAGGGCCTCGGCTACACGCCGGACGTCAAGGTGCTGTCGGTGCCGGTGACCTACGCCTCGATGGAGAACAAGGACATCGACGTCTTCCTCGGCAACTGGATGCCGACGATGGAAGGCGACCTCGGTCCCTATCGCGACAAGGGCACGGTCGAGGTGGTCGGCGTCAACCTCGAGGGCGCCAAGTACACCCTGGCGGTGCCGAAGTACACCTTCGACGCCGGCCTGAAGTCCTTCGCCGACATCGCCAAGTTCAAGGCGGAACTCGACGGCAAGATCTACGGCATCGAGCCGGGCAACGACGGCAACCGCCTGATCCTCGACATGATCTCGGCCGACAAGTTCGGCCTCGGTTCCTTCGAGGTGGTCGAGAGCTCCGAGCAGGGCATGCTCGCCGAGGTCGCCCGCGCCACCCGCGACCAGAAGCCGATCGTCTTCCTCGGCTGGGCGCCGCACCCGATGAACGCCAAGTTCCCGATGGAGTACCTCTCCGGCGGCGACGACGTGTTCGGCCCGAACTTCGGCGGCGCCACCATCTACACCAACGTCCGCAAGGGCTACGCCGCCGACTGCCCGAACGCCGGCAAGTTCATCGCCAACCTCAAGTTCTCCCTCGAGATGGAGAACGTGGTCATGGGCGCGATCCTCGACGACGGCGAGGATCCGAAGGCCGCCGCCGCGACCTGGCTGAAGGCCAACCCGGCGGTGCTCGACGGCTGGCTCGCCGGCGTCACCACCTTCGACGGCGGCGACGCCAAGGCCGCCGTCTCGGCCAAGCTCGGCCTCTGAGGTCCGGCTCGCGAGGGACCGGCCGCCGGCCGGCCCTCGCGATCCCGGCATGACGCGATCCGGTCCGCGCCGCGCGCGGGCCGTCCACCTCCGCGCGCCGCGCCGGCCCCCTCCCGTCGCCCCGGGCCCCTCGATCCATCCGCCGAAGGCAGGGCCATGGATTTCCTGACCGAGTACAAGATCCCCGTCGGACGCTGGATGAAGGCGTTCGTCGACTGGCTGATCGCCGACGCCGGCTGGCTGTTCGACGGCATCCGCGTCGTGCTCGACGCCGTGATCGCCGCGATCCTGGTCGTGCTGCAGGCCCCGCATCCGCTGCTCGCCGTGGCGATCGTCGGCGGCTTCACGTGGTGGCTGCGCCGCTCGGTCGGTCTCACCGTCTTCGTGGTGCTGTCGCTGCTCTTCATCATCAACCAGGGCTACTGGAAGGAGACCACCGAGACGCTCGCGCTCGTCGTCGCCTCCACCGCGGTCTGCATGGCGATCGGCGTGCCGCTCGGCGTCGCCGCGGCGCGCCGGCCCTGGCTGATGACCGCGATGCGGCCGGTGCTCGACCTGATGCAGACGATCCCGACCTTCGTCTACCTGATCCCGGCGCTGATCCTGTTCGGCCTCGGCATGGTGCCGGGCCTGATCGCCACCGTGATCTTCGCGCTGCCGGCCTCGATCCGCCTCACCCACCTCGGCATCGCCTCGACGCCGACGGCGCTGGTCGAGGCGGCCGAGAGCTTCGGTGCGACGCCCTGGCAGCGGCTCTCCAAGGTCGAGATTCCCTGGGCGATGCCCCAGATCCTCGCCGGCTTGACCCAGACCATCATGCTGTCGCTGTCGATGGTGGTGATCGCCGCCCTGGTCGGCGCCAACGGCCTCGGCGTGCCGGTGGTGCGCGCCCTCAACACCGTCAACGTGGCGATGGGCTTCACCGCCGGCCTCGCCATCGTGCTGATCGCCATCGTGCTCGACCGGCTCTGCCGCAGCGACGAAAGGAAGGCCCGATGACCGCCGCCCGTCCCGCCGTCCGCTTCGACAAGGTCGACATCGTCTTCGGCGAGAAGCCGCAGAAGGCCTTCCCGCTGATCGACGCCGGCCGCTCCGTCGCCGAGATCAACGCCGAGACCGGCCAGATCGTCGGTGTCATGGACGCCTCCTTCGAGGTCGCCGAGGGCGAGATCGTCGTGCTGATGGGCCTGTCCGGCTCCGGCAAGTCGACGCTGATCCGCGCCGTCAACGGCCTCAACAAGGTCAGCCGCGGCGGCGTCCACGTCGCCGACGGCGACGGCTCGGTCGACGTCTCCAAATGCGACGCCGGCACGCTGCGCCGGATCCGCCGCTCGCGGGTCGCCATGGTGTTCCAGCAGTTCGGCCTGCTGCCCTGGCGCACGGTGGCCGAGAACGTCGCCTTCGGCCTCGAGCTCTCCGGGGTCGACAAGGCCGAGAGCGACCGCCGCGTCCGGCACAATCTCGAGCTTGTGCACCTCGAGAAGTGGGCGGCCAAGAAGGTCCACGAACTCTCCGGCGGCATGCAGCAGCGCGTCGGCCTCGCCCGCGCCTTCGCGACCCAGGCGCCGATCCTCCTGATGGACGAGCCCTTCTCCGCGCTCGACCCGCTGATCCGCGACAAGCTCCAGGACGAGTTGCTCGAGTTCCAGCGCTCCTTGAAGAAGACCATCCTCTTCGTCAGCCACGACCTCGACGAGGCGATGAAGATCGGCAACCGCATCGTCATCATGGCCGGCGGCCGGGTGATCCAGGTCGGCACCGCCCAGGACATCATGCTGAACCCGGCGACGCCCTATGTCGCCGAGTTCGTCGCCCACATGAACCCGTTGTCGGTGCTGCGCGCCTGCGACCTGATGCGTCCGCTCGCCGGCGCCGACGGCCTCGCCGCCCACGCCGGCGCGATCCGTCTCGGCGAGGCCGCGGCCGAGCCCGGCCGGCCCTGCCTCGCCCCGGCGAGCCTGCCGGTCAAGGCGGTGATGGCGGCGCGCCTGACCTCGGGCCAGCCGATCTTCGTCGAGGACGCCGGCGCCGTCGTCGGCATCATCGACCAGGAGGAGATCCTGAAGGGGATCCTGCGCAAGTAGCGGCGGCGCGGCCGGCCGGCCGCTCGACCATCGTCCTCTCCGACCCGCGGCCCCGTCCGGCCGCGGGCCGCATCGACCACATCCACGACGCCGCGAGTTCCGTCATGCGCGCCCAGCCCACCGCCTCCCACTTCGTCGCCGGCGCCTATCGCGACGACCCCGCCGGCCGCCGCTTCGAGAGCCGCTACCCCGCCACCGGCGAGGTGATCGCCGAGCTGAACGCAGCGACCGAGGCGACCGTCGAGGCCGCGGTCGCGGCGGCGCGCGAGGCGCAGAAGGCCTGGGGCGCGCTGCCGGGCCGCGAGCGCGGACGGGTGCTGCGCCGCGCCGCCGACATCCTGAGGGCGAAGAACCGCGAGATCTCGGTGCTCGAGACCCTCGACACCGGCAAGGCGCTGCAGGAGACGCTGGTCGCCGACGCCGCCTCGGGCGCCGACTGCCTCGAGTATTTCGGCGGCCTCGCCGCCTCGGTCGAGGGCATCACCGCCGACGTCGGCGGCTCCTTCGTCTACACCCGGCGCGAGCCGCTCGGCGTCGTCGCCGCCATCGGCGCGTGGAACTATCCGATCCAGATCGCCTGCTGGAAGGCGGCGCCGGCGCTCGCGGCCGGCAACGCCGTGATCTTCAAGCCGGCCGAGACGACGCCGCTCAGCGCCCTCAAGCTCGCCGAGGCGCTGAAGGAGGCCGGCCTGCCCGACGGCGTCTACAACGTCGTCCAGGGCTTCGCCGAGACCGGCCGCATGCTGGTGCGCCATCCCGGCATCGCCAAGGTGTCGCTGACCGGCGAGACCGGCACCGGCCGCCGGGTGATGGCCGACGCCGCGGAGACGCTGAAGCAGGTGACGCTGGAACTCGGCGGCAAGTCGCCGCTGATCGTGTTCGAGGACGCCGACCTCGACAACGCCGTCGGCGCGGCGATGCTCGCCAACTTCTACTCCACCGGCCAGATCTGTTCCAACGGCACCCGCGTGTTCGTGCAGCGCTCGGTCAAGGACGCGTTCCTCGACAAGCTGGTCGCCCGCACCGAGCGGATCGTGCTCGGCGACCCGCTCGACGAGGCCACCCACCTCGGCCCGCTGGTCAGCCACGAGCACCGCGAGAAGGTGCTGTCCTATCTGGCGATCGGCCGCGAGGAGGGCGCGCGGCTGTTGATCGGCGGCGGCGTGCCGCGGGTGCAGGGCTTCGAGGGCGGCGCCTGGGTCGAGCCGACGGTGTTCGCCGACGTCACCGACGGCATGCGGATCGCGCGCGAGGAGATCTTCGGGCCGGTGATGGCCGTACTCGACTTCGCGGACGAGGCCGAGGTTGTAACGCGCGCCAACGACACGCCCTACGGCCTCGCCGCCGGCGTCTTCACCCGCGACATCGCCCGTGCCCACCGCGTCATCGCCGCCCTCGACGCGGGCACCACCTGGATCAACACCTACAACCTGACCCCGGTCGAGATGCCCTTCGGCGGCGTCAAGCAGTCCGGCCTCGGCCGCGAGAACGGCCGCGCGGCGCTCGATTCCTACACGCGCGTCAAGAGCGTCTACGTGGAAACGGGCGACGTCGCCGCGCCCTACTGATTTTTCGCCGACCCCCGCGAATGTGGCTAGTTCCAGAGCAAAAATTTGGTAATTGTATGCAATCGCGTCGGGATGGCGGCGCGCTTGTCGAAAAAGGGGGTTTTCATGGCGTTTCTGAGGAGGATGGCTGCCGGTGCGCTGGCGCTGGCCGGTCTGGCGCTCGGCGTGGTGACGGCGTCGGCCGGGGCCAAGGATCCGCAGGAGATCATCAACGGCAGCCTCGCCCCGAAGGGCGCCTGGCCGTTCGTGGTCGCGATCGAGTTCGACGACGGCTCGGGCGAGTTCTCGCAGGCCTGCGGCGGCTCGCTGATCAACCGCTACTGGGTGCTGACTGCGGCCCACTGCGTCATCGACGACAACGGCGATTATTCGCAGACGCCGGACTCGACGCTCGTTCTGGTCGGCACGCAGACGCTGTCGTCGGGTGGCCGCGAGGTCGCCGTCCGCAAGATCATCGCGCATCCGCTGTACGATCCCGAGACCAGCGACTACGACATCGCCCTGATCAAGCTGGCGAGCCCGGTCGACAACATCAAGCCGGTCGCCTACATCCAGTCCACCACCGCCGAGGCGACCTACGCCAAGGTCGGCACCAAGGCCTACGTCATGGGCTGGGGCGATACCGACCCGTCCGACCAGGACGCCTATCCGGACAAGATGCGCCAGCTGATCGTGCCGGTTCTGTCGCGGGCACTCTGCAACGGCGCCAACTCGTACAATGGCGACCTCACGGTCCGCATGATGTGCGCCGGCTACATGGGCGGCGGCAAGGACAGCTGCCAGGGCGACAGCGGCGGCCCGCTGATCGTCAAGAACGCCCAGGGCAAGTACGCGCTGCAGGTCGGCGTCGTCTCCTTCGGCATCGGCTGCGCCACCAAGAACTACCCGGGCATCTACTCGCGCCTCGCGCTGCTCGGCGCCTGGGTCACCAACACCCGCGCCCGTAACTGATCCCCTTCCCGCGGCGCCCGATCCGTCGGCGCGCCGCGGGACCGGTCCGTGCCGCGGTCCGGCGGGGGCCCGCACCCCCGAGGGAGCGAGGCCGGTCGTCCCGGCGCCCCAGCGGCGCCGGGATGATAACGCGTCCGAAACGACTTTCGGCTATGCATCTCCCATGCCCGTGGAGATGCGCCCCTCCCAAGCCCTGAAACTCTGGCACGACGTCTCGCTGGCGATCGTCCGGGACGGCGGCGCCGACCTTTCGCCGCGCCAGATCACGATCCTGCTCACGGTCTATCTCGAGGCGCCGCCGCACACCGTCCGCGGCCTCGCCGAGAAGCTGGCGGTGACCAAGCCGGCGATCACCCGGGCCCTGGACACCATGGGCGAACTCGGGCTCCTGTCGCGTCGACGCGACGAGAAGGACCGCCGCAACGTCATCGTGCAGCGCACGGTCGACGGCGCGCTCTATCTCGACAAGCTCGCCGACCTGATCGTCTCCAAGGCCGTGGACCTGCCGCGATGACCCGTTTCGACCGTCGAACCACCCCGGCCCGGCCGGATCTCGCCGCCGCGCGCCTCCGGGGCGTCGTCGAAGCCGAGCGCTACGTCCACCCGGTGCGCCGCCGGCTCGCCGTCCCGCTCGCCGACCTCCGGCCCGAACCGCGGCCGGACCGCTCGATCGACACCCAGGTGCTCTACGGCGAGGCCGTCGACGTCTACGAGGTAACGGACGAGGGCTGGGCCTGGGTCGAACTCCCGCGCGACGGCTACGTCGGCTGGCTCTCCGCCGAGGCGCTCGGGCCGGAAGGCCCGGCGCCGACGCACCGGGTCGCGGTGCCGCGCACGCTGGTCTATCCCGGCCCGGACCTGCGCTTTCCCGTCGCCGCCACGGTGACCATGGGCGCCGCGGTCGCCGTGGTCGACGTGGTCGAGACCCGTGGCCTCGCCTATGCGGTGCTGTCCGACCGCCGCGCGATCGTCGCCGGCCACCTCGTCGCGGTGGACGCGCCGTTCGAGACCGACTTCGTCGCCGTGGCGGCCGCCCATCTCGGCACGCCCTATCTCTGGGGCGGGCGCACCGCGCTCGGGATCGACTGCTCCGGCCTCGTCCAGACCGCGCTCGCCGCCTGCGGCGTTCCCGCCCCGCGCGACAGCGACATGCAGGAGGCCGGCCTCGGCGTCGCCGTCCCGCTCGACGGCGACCTCGCCGCGCTCCGACGCGGCGATCTGGTGTTCTGGAAGGGCCACGTCGGCATCGTCGCCGGGCCTGACCGCCTGCTGCACGCCTCCGGCCACCACATGCTGGTGGTCGACGAGCCGCTCGGCGCGGCCCTCGCGCGCATCGCCGCCAAGGACAGCCCGGTCACGTCGGTGCGCCGGCTCGGCTGACGTCCGGCACGTTCCGTAGTCCAGAGCCCCGACCGGTGGCCGGGGCCCTCGGCGAGCTCGGTGTCAGCCGTGGTCGCCCATGGCGGCGCCGTCGAACTTCAGCTGCTCGGGATGGGCCTGGTAGAGCCACGTCTCCGTGAGCGCCTCGCCCTCGCGCTTCATGTAGAGGCGGATGTCGATCGGCTCGACGCCGGTCGGCTCGATGTCGAACACGGCGCGCCAGCGCTTCGTACCGACCACCGGCAGCACGTAGACGCCCGAGATCTTGCCGGAGGAGGCCGAGACGTCGGCCTCGACGCCCTGGTTCTGGCCGTAGTCGGCGAGCTTGCCGCCCTCGAAGTCGACCACGAACTTGGCGACGCCCTTCGGCCGGAACTGGCCGGGCACGCCGCCAATGCCGACGCGGGTCGAGACCACGCGGCCGGCGGCGGCCGGGTAGGGCTCGTCCTTCAGCCAGTGCAGGCGGTAGTCGACCGCGATGGCGTCGCCGGCCTTCACCGGCTTGGCGGGCACCCAGTAGGCGACGATGTTGTCGTGGATCTCGTCGTTGGTCGGGATCTCGACGAGCTGCACCGCGCCGTCGCCCCAGCCGGCCTTCGGCTCGATCCAGACGCTCGGGCGCTTGTCGTAGAAGACGCCGTCGTCCTGGTAGTTCTCGAAATCGCGGTCGCGCTGGAGCAGGCCGAAGCCCTTGACGTCGTGGTCGACGAAGGTGGAGGTCATCACCCGCGGCGGGTTGTTGAGCGGCCGCCACAGCCGTTCGCCGGCGCCGGTCCAGACCGCGAGGCCGTCGGTGTCGTGGATCTCCGGGCGCCAGTCCGGCGCGGAGCGGGCGTTGAGCTCGTCGTACCAGAACATCGAGGTCAGCGCGGCGAGGCCGAGGCGGGCGATGTCGGCGCGGGCGAAGAAGCGCACCGCCATGTCCATCACGACGCCCTTACTGCCCTCGGCGGTGCCGTGGGCGACGTCCCAGCGCACAGCGCCGGAGATCCGCGGGCCCTCGAGGGCGGCATAGATCACCACGGTGCCGTTGTCGGACGGGGCGAACCAGAAGTCGGTGAAGCGCGGGAACTCCTCCGGCGTCGGCATCGCGACGTCGATCGCCACCGCGCGGGCCGACTGGCCGTACTGGTCGAGTTCGCCCGAGGAGCGGAAATAGGCGGCGCCGAGGAAGGCGAGCCAGTCGCGCTCGACGCCCGGCATCATCACCCGGAAGCCGGCGAAGCCAATGTCGTCGGGCAGGGCGCGGGCCGGATTGTCCTTCGGAATCTCGAAATAGTCGGCCGAGTAGGTCACCGGGCGGGCGTTCTCGCCGTCGACCAGGTAGATGCCGACGGGCTGCTTGAAGAACTTGCCGAGGTGGAAGAAGCGGATCGGCGCCTTGCCGCCGCCGACCTGCAGCGTGTGGTCCGGCTTGAAGCGGATCTTCCAGTGCTGGTCGTAGTCGATCTTCTCGAGGACGTCGCCGGCGCGCACCACGCCGGGATCGTAGGGCTTTGCCGCCCGCGCCTTGGCCTCGGCGATCAGCCGGTCGAAGGAGAACGGCTTCGGCGCGCCGAGCGTGGCACCGCCCGCCGCCTCGGCGGATCCGCCGAGCACCGGGGCGAGGCCGAGGGCGGAGAGCGCGGCGAGGAGGTCGCGGCGGGACAGGGACGAGGTCATCGATGGCGGATCCAGCTTGGAAGAGGGCGGGTCTACCCGCCGTGGAGAGGGTGTAGGAATTCCGCGAATGCGCGTCAATTCCCGCCGGAACGAGCAACCCGGACCGTGGTCCGGACGTTTTCCGTCGCCGGGTCCGGTCGGCCCGCGCCATCCGCCGCCACGGCCGCGAGGGGGACGCGATTGCCACGCTGGCTCTGGACATTGACGCAGGTCGCCAACCAGCTATGGGTGCGGGCGTCGCTGATCGGCGCGCTCGGCGTCGCCGCGGCGCTCCTGGCGACGGTGGCCGATCGCTTCGTTCCCTTCGACGTACCGGGCAGGATCGGGTCGGACGCGGTGGACGACCTCCTGGCGATCCTCGCCTCCAGCATGCTGTCGGTCACGACCTTCTCGCTCAGCGTCACGACCGCCGCCTTCGGGGCGGCCACCAGCAACGTCACGCCACGGGCGACCCGCCTGCTGATGGAGGACCGGGTCACCCAGAACGTCCTGTCGACCTTCGTCGGTTCGTTCCTCTTCAGCATCGTCGGGCTCGTGGTGCTCAAGACCGGAGCCTACGGCCCCCACGGCCGGATGCTGCTGTTCGTGGTCACCATCGCTGTGATCGCCCTGATCGTGATCACGTTGCTGCGTTGGATCGATCATCTCACCCGGCTCGGCCGGGTCGGCGAGACGACGCGGCAGGTCGAAGCGGCCACCCGCCACGCCCTGCTGTCGCGCCGCCGCTCGCCCCATCTCGGCGGACGCCCGCCCGACGATCCGGACCACCCTTCGTCGCCGTCGGGCGACGCCGTGACGGCGCACGAGATCGGCTACGTCCAGCACGTCGACGTCGGCGCGCTCCAGGCGCTGGCGGAGGAGGCGGACGGCGCGGTCCAGGTCGCGGTCCTGCCGGGGACCTTCGTCTATCCCGACACGGTGCTCGCCCTGGACCTGCCCGGCGGTGGCGGTGATCCGGACCGGCGCGCCGCACGCGCGGCGGCGATCCGCGGCGCCTTCGTGATCGCCGAGGAGCGCAGCTTCGACCAGGACCCGCGCTTCGGGCTCTCCGTCCTCAGCGAGATCGCCTCGCGGGCCCTGTCGCCCGCCGTCAACGATCCGGGAACGGCGATCGACGTCGTCGGGCGGGGCGTGCGCCTGCTCGCGCTCTGGGCGGAGCCGCCGGATCCCGCCGTACGGGCCGACCCGCCCTATCCGCGCGTCCGCGTTCCGGCGCTCGCGGTCGAGGACCTCTTCGGGGACGTGTTTGCGCCGCTGGCGCGCGACGGGGCGGGGATCGTGGAGGTGCAGATGCGGTTGCAGAAAGGGCTGCTCGCGCTCGCCCGCATCGGCTCGCCCGCGTTTCGGGCCGCGGCGGCGGGTCTGTCCGAACACGCGCTCGCCCAGGCCGAGGCCGCCCTGCCGACCGCCTTCGACCGGGCCCGTCTGCGCGAGGCGGTTGCCGCGGCACGCCGGGTCTGACGGCTCGACGACTCGCTCGGTTTCGGCCCATATACGGCGATGACCGACGAAACGAAACCCGAACACCGCCTGTTCGACCGGCTGTCCGGAACGGTGGAGCGCGTCACCTTCCACAACGAGGACAACGGCTTCGCCGTGCTGAGGGTCAAGGTGACCGGGCGGCGCGAGCCGGTGGCGGTGGTCGGGCACGTGCCCTCGGTGAGCGCCGGCGAGCGGATCGACGCCGAGGGCGCCTGGACCACCGACCGCACCCACGGCCTGCAGTTCAAGGCCGAGACCATCGCCACCCGCGAGCCGACCGGCCGCGACGCCATCGCCCGCTTCCTCGGCTCCGGCCTGATCGCCGGCGTCGGTCCCGCCATGGCCGAGCGCATCGTCCAGACCCTCGGCGCCGACGCGCTGGAGGTGATCGACAAGGAACCGATGCGGCTGATGAAGGTGCCGGGCGTAGGCCGCCAGCTGGCGGCGAAGATCGCGGAGAGCTACCGCGAGCGCAAGGCGGTCAAGGACGTCATGATCGCCTTCCAGGAGAAGGGCGTCGGCACCGCGCGCGCGGTCAGGATCTGGCGACACTTCGGACCGGAGGCGGTGTCGGTGGTCGAGGGCGATCCCTACCGAATCGCCCGCGAGGTCCGCGGCATCGGTTTCGAGGGCGCCGACGAGATCGCGGGCAAGTTCGGCATCGCCCGCACCGCGCCGGAGCGCCTGCGCGCCGGAGTGACCTACGCCCTCGAGGACGCCGCCGACGGCGGCCACACCGTGGTGCCGCGCGGGGAGATCGCCGAGCGCGCCGCCCGCCTGCTCGGCGTCGACGCCGACGCGGTGGTCGACGCCATCGCCGAGGCGGTCCGCCACGGCGACGTCGAGGAGGTCGACGTCGACGGCACGTCCTGCCTTTCCGCCCGCCGGCTCGCCAAGCTCGAGAAGTCGGTGGCGATCCGCCTGAAGGCGCTCGCCGCGGGACGGCCGCCGTGGGGCAAGGTCGACGTCGACGCCGCCATCGCCCGCTTCGAGGCGTCGACGAGGAAGACGCTGTCGCCCTCGCAGCGCGAGGCGCTGGCGCTGGTCGCCGGCGCCAAGGTCTCGGTGATCACCGGCGGCCCCGGCGTCGGCAAGACCACGCTGCTCGAGGCGCTGCTCGCCACCGTCGCGGGCTCGCGGATCTCGGTGGCGCTCGCCGCCCCGACCGGGCGCGCCGCCCGCCGCATGGCCGAACAGGCCGGCCGCGAGGCGAAGACGCTGCACCGCCTGCTCGAGGTCGATCCGGCCACGGGCTATTTCCGCCGCGGCACCGACGAGCAGCTCGAGGTCGACCTCGTGGTCGTCGACGAGGCCTCGATGGTCGACGTGCCGCTGATGGCGGCGCTGACCGAGGCGATCGGCCCGAACGCGGCGCTGATCCTGATCGGCGACGTCGACCAGCTGCCCTCGGTCGGCCCCGGCCAGGTGCTCGCCGACGTGATCGGCTCGGGCCTGGTGCCGGTCGCGCGGCTGACCGAGATCTTCCGGCAGGCCGAGGAGAGCCGGATCGTCGTCAACGCTCACCGCATCAACCGCGGCGAACGGCCGGAGCCGCCGGCCCCGGGCGAGACCTCCGACTTCTACGTCGTCGACGCCTCCGGCCCGGAGGACGCCCTCGCCAAGGTGATCGAGATCGTCGGCACGCGGATTCCGCGCCGCTTCGGGCTCGACCCGATGCGCGACGTCCAGGTGATCACGCCGATGCAGAAGGGCCTCGTCGGCGCCCGCAACCTCAACGACCGGCTGGCCGAGCTGCTCAATCCGAACCCGGTCGACCGCGTCGAGCGCTTTGGCGCTCTCTACGCCGCTGGCGACAAGGTGATGCAGGTCGAGAACGACTACGACCGCGACGTCTTCAACGGCGACCTCGGCGTGCTCAAGCGGATCCGCGAGCGCGACGACGAGGTCGTCGTCTCCTTCGACGGCCGCGACGTCTCCTACGGCCTGCAGGACCTCGAGGCGCTGCAGCGCGCCTACGCCGTCACCATCCACAAGAGCCAGGGCTCGGAGTATCCGGCCGTGGTGGTGCCGCTGGTGCGCGACCACGCCGTGATGCTCGCCCGCAACCTGCTCTACACCGCGGCGACACGCGGCAAGAAGCTGGTCGTGCTGGTCGCCGAACCGTGGGCGCTCGACGCGGCGGTCGCCGACCACCGCGTCCGCCGGCGCTGGACCCGGCTCAGGGAGCTGCTGGCGACGCCGTGACCGCGGCGATCCCGTCGGCGCCCGCGCCGACCCCGTCGAGCCAGGCCTCGAGGGCGTGGATGCCGGGCAGGCAGAGGTCGGCGTGGGCGGAGAGGCCCTCGGCGGTGCCGGTGCCGGTGAGGACGCCGATCACCGCGCCGGCGCCGGCGGCGCGGCCCATCTCGATGTCGTGGAGGTTGTCGCCGACCACCACCGTCTCGGCCGGGGCGACGCCGACGGCGCGGCAGAAGCCCTCGACCATGCCGCCGCCGGGCTTGACGCCGTGGCCGCTGTCGTAGCCGGCGACGAAGTCGAGGTCGGCTGCGAAACCGAGATGAGCCGCGAGCGCGCGGATCGCGCCCTCGCTGTCGGACGAGGCGATGCCGACCGAGAGCCCACGCGCCTTCAGCCGGGCGAACAGGGCGGCGACGTCGGTCACCGGCACCGCGGCGCCGGCGTTGCCGGTGTAGAGGGCGTCGAGGGCGCGGGTGAGTTCGCCGTGCTCGATCGGGCTGCCGGCGGCCACCCAGGCCGCGGCGATCTCCAGCGTGTTGGCGGCGGCGAGCAGGCTGTCCGCTTCGGTCAGCAGCGTGTCCGGGTCGAGCCCGCCGACCCGCATCAGCCGGGCGGCGAGGTCGGGATCGTCGGCCGCCGCCATGTGGGCGGCACGCCGGTTGACCGGGCCCCAGGTCTTCTGGAAATCGATCAGCGTGCCGTCCTTGTCGAACAGCACCGCGCGGAACGGGCCCCGCGGCCCGGTGGTCGTCGTCCCGTCCATGTCGCCCCCTCGGCGGTTCTCTCTCACTTCGGCCGCGCCATCGCGAAGGTCTCGGCCACCACCGCGTAGTCGGTGTAGCCGAGGCGCGACAGATGGCGGAGCCGGCCGGCGTCCACCAGCCCCTCGACCAGGATCGCCTCGTCGATTTCGATACCGACGACCTCGCCGAGCACCAGGAACGAGTCGGCCGGTTCGCCGGCGTGGTCGCGCAGTTCGACGGTCTGGAGGTGCAGGCACTCCAGCACCGCCGGGGCGTCGGCGACGCGCGGCACGTCGATGCCGCGGCAGGGCCGCGCGGCGAGGCCGGCGAGCACGAACTCGTCGACCTCGCGGCCGACCACGGCCGAGGTCGCGTTCATCGCCCGTGCCAGCGCTTCGCCGACCACGTTGAGCGCGAAGTGGCCGGTCTCGGCGACGTTGCGCAGCGTGTCCTTGTGGCCGGAGCTGGCGAAGCCGACGATGTGCGGGCGGGTCGAGAAGGCGTTGAAGAAGGAATAGGGGGCGAGGTTGGGCACGCCGTCGGCGGAGACGGTCGAGATCCAGCCGATCGGCCGCGGCGCCACCAGCGCCAGGAACGGATCGTGCGGCAGGCCGTGCCGGCCGGTGCGCGGGTCGTAGTACATCAGTCCGCGGTCCACTCGGTGACGATGTCGGCGAGCGCCGGCCGCGGACGGTCCTGCGGCGGGATGGTCGGCGTGCCCACGTGGATCAGGCCGGCGATGCGCTCGCCCGGCTTCACGCCGAGGATGGCGGCGGCCTCCGCGTCGTAGGCGACCCACTCGGTCAGCCAGCAGGCGGCGAAGCCCATGGCGTGGGCGGCGATCTCGAGGTTCATCGCCGCGGCGCCGGCCGAGAGCTGCTGCTCCCAGATCGGGATCTTGACGTGCTCGGCGGCGCGGCTGATCAGCGCCACCACCAGCGGCGCGCGGGCGAGCCGGGCGCGCTCCTCGGCGAGCCGGGCCTCGGAGACGGCGGGGTCGCGCGCCTTCAGGAGGGCGGCGAGCCGCTCGCCGGCGGCGGTGCGGGCCGGCCCGCGGAAGATCACGAAGCGCCAGGGCGCGAGCTTGCCATGGTCGGGCACGCGCGAGGCGATGGTGAGCAGGGTCTCGAGCTGGGCCTCGTTCGGGCCGGGCTCGGCGAGGAACTGGGCCGGGATCGACCGGCGGGTGCGGAGGAGGTCGAGGGCGTCGGGCATGGCGGGGGGAGACTCGCGCTGGTCGGTCGAACGGGGCGTCGGCCGTTGATAGCCGGTCCGGTGCGCCGCCGGAAGCGGCCGTGACGGCGGCCGGGGACGAGGGGGAGGGGGACGAGGGCGAGACCGGGCTTGAATTCGCCACGAACTTCGCACACCACATCGGGAGCATCTTCCCTTCGTCGACGAACGGTCGGCGCCGCCCCCGTGCAATCGGAGACGTCTCCCGGTCCATGTCGCGTCGCCCCGTGATCCGCCTCGCCGCCCTGTTCCTCGCCGCCCTCGTCGGGCTGCCGGCGCTCGCACAGGACTTCCCCGGCACCGGCCCGATCCCCCCGCTCGACATTCCCGGCGCCGGCTTCGGGCCGGGCGGCCCGCCGCGGGCGCTCGAGGTGCCCGGCCTGACGCCGCCGCCGTTGCCGTTCGGCGAGCCCGCCGCCGCCCTGCCGCCGACGGTGGACGGACTGCCCGGCTCGGTCTCGACCTACGCCGCCCCGGACGCGCTGCCCGACGCCATGCGCGACCTCTCGCCCGACATCGCGCCGGTGCTGACGCCGGAACTGGTGCTGACCGCCCGGCTCACCGAGGACGGCCCGCCGCTGCGCGGCGGCATGGTCTGGCGCGTCTTCGGCGAGGCGCCCGGCGCCGACGGTCACCTGCCGCTGGTGGCACAGGCCAACGGCGGCAAGGCCACGGTGAAGTTGAAGCCGGGCACCTATCTGGTCCACGGCGGTTTCGGCTACGCCGGCCGCACCGACCGCGTCGAGGTCCGCGGCGGCATCCGGGAGGTGTCGCTGGTGCTGAACGCCGGCGGCCTCGCGCTCGACGCCAAGGCGGTCGAGGACCTGCCGCTGCGCACCGAGAGCCTGCGCTTCGACGTCTACGCCATGGAGAGCGACGAGCGCGGCGAGCGCAAGGCGGTGGCGACCGACGTCCGGGCCGGCGAGGTGCTGCGGCTGGCCGCCGACACCTACTACGTCGTCAGCCGCTACGGCACGGTCAACGCCCAGACCCACGCCGACGTCGAGGTCAAGGCGGGCAAGCTCACCGAGGTGACGCTCTACCAGCGCGCCGGCGAGGTGACGCTGAAGCTCGTCGGAGCGCCGGGCGGCGAGGCGATCGCCGACACCAAGTGGTCGGTGCTGACGCCCGGCGGCGACATCGTCACCGAGGGCGTCGGCGCGTTCCCGTCGTTCATCCTGGCGGCGGGCGGCTACACCGTGATCGCCAAGCACGACGATCAGGTGTTCCAGCGCGAGTTCGACGTCGAATCCGGGCGTGACGCCGAGGTCGAGGTGCTCGCGCGCGATCCCGTTGCCGCCCGCGCGGGCAAATGATGAAAATCCGGTTCGCCGCGGGCGCCTTTTTCCGCGCCGCGTCCCTAGGAACCGATCACGCTTTCGTGTAAACTCCGTTTAAATCGGTTGAAGGCCCAGTGTCGCGGGGCCGCCGCCGACGGTTCGGAGTGCCGCGAGCATGGCCTTTTCGTCCCGTGACCTGGTGCGTCGCCTTCGTGTCGGACTGACGGCCCTCGCCGTCGCGGTCGTCGCCCTCGCGCCGCTGGCGCCCGCGACCGCCGAAGCGGGCCAACGCCGCTCCGGCGCCTATTCCGACGCCCAGCTGATCGACGGCTTCCGCCGCACCGTGTTCGGCGTCGAGTACGGCAGCAGCCGCTACGGCGCGATCGTCAAGAAATACGCCGGCCCGGTCTCCTTCCGCATCGTCAACAAGGCCTCGATCGACCGCACCAAGGCGATCACGAGCTTCGTGCGCTCGCTGCCCGGCCTCGTCCGCGGCCTCGAGACCCGCGTGGTCGGGGAGGGCGCCCGCGCCGACTTCACCGTCGTGGTGGTCGACCGCGAGGCCTACGTCGAGACGGTCAGGGCCGACGTGCTCGGCAGCCACGCCGGCGCGGCGCCGGGCAGTTGCATCGCCAAGGTCGACGTCGGCCGGAGCGGCATCACCAGTTCGGTGGCCGTCGTGGTCTCCGACGAGGGCGAGGCGATGTTCCGCCGCTGCATGACCGAGGAGATCCTGCAGGGCCTCGGTCCGATGAACGACGATTCCTCGCTGATGGCGAGCGTCTTCAACGACCGCACCACCCACGCCAAGTTCATGCCCTTCGACCGGGCGATCCTGTCGATGCTCTACGATCCCCGGATCCGGCACGGCATGAGCAAGTCCGAGGCCACGGCGATCCTGCCGGAGGTCCTCGCCGACGTCCGCCGCCGGATCCGCTGAGCGAACCGGCCCGCGGCGGCGGCGGGCAGGTCGCGCGGAGCGGCCTCGACACCATCGACCACGAGAAAGGCGGCGCCCCCCGGGGGGGGGCGCCGCCTTTCTCGTTTGCCGTTCGGGATGAGCCCCGTGTCAGGCGACGCCGCCGGAGAGCATCGCGAAGCGGCGCGGTTCCGCCTTCTCGGCGGGCGCCGCGGCGGGGCCGTAGAGGCCGCGGCGGTCGGCGACCGGCTTGAACGCCTCGGTGAGGCCGACCACGGTCTCGGCGGCGCCGAGCATCAGGTAGCCGTCGGGCGGCATCGTCTTGGCGATGCGGTTGAGGATGTCGCTCTTGGTCGGCTGGTCGAAGTAGATCAGCACGTTGCGGCAGAACACCACGTCGAACTGGCCGAGGGCGGCGAAGCTCTCGAGCAGGTTGAACTTCTTCCACTGCACCATCGAACGCAGCTCGTGCGAGATGGTCCAGGTGTCGCCGTTCTGCGTGAAATACTTCAGGAGATGCTGGATCGGCAGGCCGCGCTGCACCTCGAACTGGCTGTAGACACCGGCCTTGGCGCGTTCCAGCACCTCGTTGGAGATGTCGGTGCCGACGATCTCGATCCGCCAGCCGGCGAGCCGGGCGCCGAACTCCTTCAGGCACATGGCGATCGAGTAGGGCTCCTGGCCGGTCGAGGCGGCGGCGCACCAGATCCGGATCTGGCGGCGCGATGCGCGCTTTTCGAGGAGGTCCGGCAGGATCGTCTGGACGAGGTGGTCGAACGGCACCTTGTCGCGGAAGAAGAACGACTCGTTGGTCGTCATCGCCTCGACCACCGCCTCGCCGAGGACGCCGTCGCGGGCGTCGCGCAACTTGGAGACCAGTGCGCCGATCGACTGCAGGCCGTTCTTGCGCGCCACCGGCAGCAGCCGGCTCTCGATCAGGTACTGCTTCTCGTTGGAGAGGACGAGGCCCGAGCGGGTCTTCAGGAACTGGCGGAGGAAATCGTACTCGACCGGGGTCATGGACGGCCTCCGAGCAGGATGCGGGAGACCTTGCGGCCGATCTCGGGCAGGGGCAGCACGTCGGAGCACATGCCGGTGTGGGCGGCGGCGCCGGGCATGCCCCAGACCACGCTGCTCTCCTCGTCCTGGGCGATGACGCTGCCGCCGAGCTTGCCGATCTCGCGGATGCCCTCGGCACCGTCGGCGCCCATGCCGGTCAGCACCAGCGCGAGCGTGGCGTTGCCGTAGATCTCGGCGACGGTGTGGAACAGCGGATCGACGGCGGGCTTGCAGAAGTTGACCGGCGGCCCGTCGGTGAGACGGATGGCGACGTCGGCGCCGTTCTTGGCGAGCACCATGTGGCGCCCGCCGGGCGCGACGTAGATGCGGCCGGGCTGCAACACCTCGCCGTCCTTGCCCTCGGCGGCCGGGCGTCCGGCCGCCTTGGCGATGTGCTCGGCGAGGATGGCGGTGAAGGTCGGCGGCATGTGCTGGGTGACGACCACCGGCACCTGGCCCATCGACGAGCCGATCTCGCCGAACAGGGCGTTGAGCGCCTGCGGGCCGCCGGTGGACGAGCCGATCGCCAGGATGCGCGGGCGCACGCTCGAATAGCCGCGCACGGTGAAGCTGCCGGTGCGGGCGCCGGCGCGCGGCATCACGGCGCCGGCGGGGGCGGCGCGCGGGGCGATCGCGCCCGGCGGGGTCGGGTGGTGGGCCGGGGCGACGACGCCGGAGCGGCCCTGCGAACGCGCACGGGCCCTGAGGCCGAGGTTCAGCACCTTCTCGACGAGCTCGCGGCGGAACTCGGGGGAGGTGGTGACGCCAGAGTTGCTCTCGGGCTTGGGCACGTAGTCGGCGGCGCCGAGCGACAGCGCCTTCAGCGAGATCTCGGCGTTGCGGCGCGTCAGCGTCGAGGCGACGACGACGACGAGGTCCTTCTTCCGCTCGAGCAGCAGCGGCAGCGCGGTCAGCCCGTCCATGTCGGGCATCTCGATGTCGAGGATGACGACGTCGGGATTGGAGCGCTGGACGTCCTCGACCGCGAGGCGGCCATTGCGGTGGCTGGCGACGACGGCGAGCTGGGGATCCTCGTCGACCCAGCGGCCGACGAGGCCGCGGATCACCACGCTGTCGTCGACCACCATGACGCGGATCGGGTTGGTCACGGCTCCGGCCGTGGTCGGTGGGCGTGCGATGGCCGACACTGTGGGCGTCTCCCGGAAATCTGTCGTTCTGATTGGGACTGCGAGGCGGCGGGGGCCGGTCAGATCAGACCGACCTCCTGGAACTTCGCCTCGACGATCTCGCGGTCGAACGGCTTCATGATGTACTCGTTGGCGCCCGCCCTGAGGGCGCGGGCGATGTGGCCGACGTCGTTCTCGGTGGTGCAGAACACCACCTTCGGCGACTGGCCGCCGTCGAGCTTGCGCAGCTGCGCCAGGAACTCCAGGCCGTCCATCACGGGCATGTTCCAGTCCAGCAGCACGGCGTCGGGCATGTGCTGCTTGCACTGCTCGAGCGCCTGCTGGCCGTCCTCGGCCTCCGTGATGGTGAAGGACAGGTCTTCCAGGATGCGGCGGGCGACCTTCCGGATGACGCTCGAGTCATCCACAACCAGACAATGCTTCATCGAACACTCCATGGATCCGCCCCCCGGATCGCGAATTCCGTCAGGCGGCGAGCTGGTCGAGCATGCGGCCGAGCACGCGCTCGACGTCGAGGATGACCATGAGCTGCCCGGACAGGCGGTGGACGCCGCCGGAGATCTCCGCCCAGCGGCGGTCCAGGTTGGCCGGGTTGGCCTCCCGGCTCGCGGTCGGCAGGGTCAGGACCTCGCCGACCTCGTCGATGATCAGGCCGTAGCTCTCGCCGCGGTACTCGATGCCCACCGCCATGATGGTGGAGGCACCCTCGCGGGCCGAGAGGCCGAGGCGGCGGCGCATGTCGATGGCGGTGACGATGCGGCCGCGCAGGTTGAGGACGCCGGCGATCTCCGGCGCCGACAGCGGCACGCGGGTCATGCTCTCGGGCACGAAGACGTCGTGGACCTTGGAGATCGGCAGGCCGAACAGCTGGCCGCCGATCACCACCGTGACGTACTGGGTGGTGTCCGAGTGGGTGTCGTTGGCCGCTTCGCCGTGGTTGAATTCGGTGCTCATGCCGCCAGTCCCATCTCGCTGGTGGTGATTTCCTTGAGGGTGGCGATCAGGCCCGGTCGGTCGAACTTGGCGACGTAGTCGTCGAAGCCCGACTGGCGGCCGCGCTCGATCGAGGCCGGCGTGCAGACCGCCGACAGCGCGATGATCGGCGTCGCCCGGAAGCGGGCGTCGCGGCGCAGCATCTCGGCGAACTCGAAGCCGTTCACGACCGGCATCTCGATGTCGGAGACGATGACGTCGTAGCGCTCGCCGTCGCCGAGGCGCTTCATGGCCTCGGTGGCCGAGGCGCAGGTGGTGACGTCGAAGCCGGCCGCCTTCAGCACCGGGCCGAGCATGTTGCGGAAGAACGGGCTGTCGTCGATGAACAGCAGCGTCCGCGTCAGCGCCGCCGAGGAGATCTCCTTGCGGGTGAACCAGTCCTCGAAGGCGAGCGGCAGGAAGTGGCCGATGTCGATGACCTCGGTCGCCTTGCCCTTGATGACGCCGGAGCCGAGGATGCCGGGCACCTCGGAGCCGACCTGGATGTCGAGACGCTCCTCGACGATGTCGACGATCTCGTCGACCACGAGGCCCATCGAGCGGCCGGCGTCGGAGAACACCAGCATCGGCTGGGTGCCCTCGGTGCGGCGGCGGACGTTCTCGTTGAGGTAGACCAGCGGCATCAGCGTGCCGCGGTACTGCACGAGGTCGCGGCCGTTGGAGCGCTCGATCTTCTCGATCTCGAACTCCTCGAGGCGGGTGACCAGCGACAGCGGCACCGCCTTCGGCTCGGGCGAGCCGGCGTGGAACAGCAGCATCGACACCTTGTTCTGATCCTCGCTCGGGCGGACCTTGGCGTCGTCGTGGCGGTCGGTGGCGTCGGCGGTGGCGGTGCCGATCGCCGAGGCGACGCCGTTCGGGTCGATGATCATGATCACCGAGCCGTCGCCGAGGATGGTGTTGCCCGAGAACATGGTGATGTGCCGGAGCATCTTGCTCATCGGCTTGACCACGATCTCCTCGGTGTGGAACACGCCGTCGACCACGACGCCGAAGGTGACGTTGCCGACCTGCATGACGACGATGAAGCCGTCGTCCTCGCTCTTGGCCTCGGGGCCGTCGGTGATGCCAAGCAGGCGGGCGAGCGGCACCAGCGGCAGCAGCTTGTTGCGCAGGCGCAGCACCGGCGTGTCGTTGATGCGCTCGATGCGGTGCTCGGAGTTGGTCTGCACCCGGACGAGTTCGACGACCGAGAGCTGCGGGATGGCGTAGCGGTCGCCGGAGCACTCGACGATCAGCGTCGAGACGATCGCCAGCGTCAGCGGGATCTTGATGGTGAAGGTGGTGCCCTTGCCGATCACCGACTTCAGGTCGATCGTGCCGCCGATCAGCTCGATGTTGGTGCGCACCACGTCCATGCCGACGCCGCGGCCGGACACCGAGGTCACCTTGGCGGCGGTCGAGAAGCCCGGCGCGAAGATGTACTTGAAGACCTGACTCTCCGACATCTTCTCGAGCTCGGCCTCGCTGGCGAGCCCGTTCTCCACGATCTTGGCCTTGATACGGTCGATGTTGAGACCGCGGCCGTCGTCGGCGATGTCGATGATGATGTGGCCGCCCTCGTGGTAGGCGGACAGCTTGATGATGCCCTTCTCGGTCTTGCCGGCGCGCTTGCGCTCGTCCGGACGCTCGAGGCCGTGGTCCGCGGAGTTGCGGACCATGTGGGTCAGCGGATCCTTGATCAGCTCGAGCACCTGGCGGTCGAGTTCGGTCTCGGCGCCGTTCATCTCGAGCTCGATCTGCTTGCCGAGCTCCTGGGCGAGGTCGCGGACGATGCGCGGCAGCTTCTGCCAGGCGTTGCCGATCGGCTGCATGCGCGTCTTCAT
This sequence comes from Oharaeibacter diazotrophicus, assembly GCF_004362745.1. NCBI lineage: Bacteria > Pseudomonadati > Pseudomonadota > Alphaproteobacteria > Hyphomicrobiales > Pleomorphomonadaceae > Oharaeibacter > Oharaeibacter diazotrophicus. The sequence continues at coordinate 324,364 of NZ_SNXY01000010.1, forward strand.
GACGCCCTCCTGCAGCTCGGCCGTCACGTTGGAGAGGCGCTGCAGGGGAACCTTGAACTCGCTGTCCTCGTGGCGGCGGACGATCTCGAGCAGCTGGTTGCGGGTCAGCACCAGCTCGGACACCATGGTCATAAGGTGCTCGAGCGTCTCGACGTTGACGCGGATCGACTGGCTGGTGACCGAGCCCTTGCCCTCGCCCTTGGCGCCGTCGTCGTGGTCCTTGTCCTCGGCGACGACCTTCTCGGCCTTCTCCGGCTTCGGGGCCTGACGGGTCATGCGCGCCTCGATCTCGGCGGCGACCTTGGCGAAGTCGATGCCGGCCTGCTGGGCGGCCTCGGCGGCGGGCTCCTCGGCCACGGCGGCGGCGACGGGGGGCGCCTCGACCTCGGTCTCGCGGAAGGCGCGCTCGAGTTCGTCGAGGGAGACCTCGCCGGGGCGCAACTCGCGCTCGAGGATCTGCGGCACCAGCGTGCCGACCGCGACCTCGGGCTTCTTCTCGGCGGCCTTCTTGGCCTCGGCCTTGGCGGCGTCGCCGGCGAGCGACATCCGCTCGAGCTGGGAGATCAGGTCCGAGTCGACGCCCTTCGGCTCCTCGCCCTCCTGCGCCTCGAGTTCGGCCAGGATGCCCTTGATGCGGTCGATGGTCTGCAGGATCAGGCTGACCGCCTCGGGCGTGACCGGCGCGCCCTCGCGGAACTTGCCCATCAGCGTCTCGGCCGCGTGCGCCAGCGCCTCGAGGCGCGGCAGGCCGAGGAATCCGCAGGTGCCCTTGATGGTGTGGACGAGGCGGAAGATGTTGTCGAGGATCCGAGCGTTGTTCGGTTCCTGCTCGAACTTGACCAGTTCGACGTCGACGACGTCGAGCGACTCGTTCGTCTCCGTCAGAAATTCCCGAAGCAGATCGTCCATGGTCACCCCCGCAGGACACGGCCCGCATCCGAGCCGCACCTCCCGTTTCGGGACGCGAAGGTGACGGCCGTCTCTGATCGGGGATTTTCGGGGTAGATCCGTTAAGATTGCTTGAAGTGAAGCGTTCCGAAACGAGGCAATCGCGCGATCGCGAACTAATCAACTCTACGGATGCGGTTTTTCCGGTTCAGGCCGCGGGCGCCGCCTGGAACACGACGGTGTCGTCGGTCTTCTCCACGGTCAGCACGAAGCCGACGTCGCGGGCGAGGGCGCCGGTGTAGTAGGGCTGTATCGCGTGGGCGTCGACGTGGCCGCCGTCCTCGAGCTTGCCGGCGAGCAGGTCGATCGCGCGCGGCGGGATGCGCGCCGACGGGCCGGTCGCCTCGATGCGCAGCGTCGGCGTCGGCAGCTCGCCTTCGGCGGTGACGACGACGCGGCCGCCGCGCGGGATCGCGTGCAGCGAGACCAGCAAGAGGTTCAGCAGCAGCTTGACCTGGTTCTTCGGCAGTAGCCGGCGGGTCGCCTGCCACGACAATTCGGCCTTCTCGCTCTCCATGTAGCGCTTGGCGACCGTCTCGGCGTCGCCGAGGTCGACCTCGGCACCGGCGGAGCCGGCGGCGCCGAAGGCGAGCCGGGCGAACTGCAGCTTGGCCGAGGCGGTGCGCGCGCTCTTGCGGATGAGGTCGAAGGCGAAGGCCTTCATCTCCTCGCCGTCCTCCTCGTCGAGGACCTCGAGGCCGTTGGTGATCGCGCCGACCGGCGAGATGATGTCGTGGCAGACCCGCGAGCACAGCAGCGCGGCGAAGTCGAGGGCTTCGATCCTGGTCGGCTCGGACATGGCGGCGGGTTCCCCGGAAGACACGGCGCGGCAACGGGCCGAATCGGGCGATCCGACCCTTCCGCCCGCCTGGATACAGGCGCGCGCCGGTCCTGCCAACCCGAGCCCCGTCCGCCGCCTCAGGGCGCCAGCATGGCGCGCACCGCCGGCCACTTGGCGTCGGCGGCGGCGACCAGCGCGTCGGCGTCGGCGAGGAAGGCTGTCCGGTCGGCGACCGAGTTGAACAGGTAGAGCCGCTGGCGGTGGATCGCGAAGATCGTCGGGTCGCCCTCCTGCGGCACCGCCCGTGCCACGCCGACGACGCCGTGGCCGCCGTAGGCGGGGGCGTAGACCGCCGGCGCGTCGGAGAAGGCGGCGGCGTTGCCGCGGTTGACGAAGATCCAGTAGGCGCCGTCCCACTCGACCTCGATCTCGGGGTCGCCGCGCACCGGCATGCCGTCGAGGAAATAGGCGACCGGGTCGTAGCCGCCGATGGCGACGCCGGTGAAGGGGTCGGAGACGACGTATTCGCCGATGGCCGCGGCCGGCCGGGCCGTCGCCAACACCGCCGCCGCGGCGCCGAGGAGCAGCTCGCGACGTGCAAGTCGCCGTTGTGTCGCCGGATTCGCCATGTTCATGTTCCGGGACGCCGAATCGAACCGGCGCCGCGCCGATCTTGCCCGCGGGCGGGTGACGGGCGGGTTAACCGGGGACGGGGGTCCGGAGGAAGTCCACGCATGCACGCGTCCGTGTCACGCCGCTTCGCGACCTGCGCCATGGTCGCCGCCGCCGTCGCCGCAGCGGTTCCCGCGGCGGCCCAGCAGCCCGACGCCAGCTTCTCCTCGGCCGAGCTGGTAAACGCCGGCAACAAGTTCTTCGGCGAGATCTCGAGCGGCCTCGCCGCCGTGGTCGAGAAGGCGGTGTCGAGCTACGGCCAGCCCAACGGCTACATCCTCGGCCAGGAGGGCGGCGGCGCCATCTTCGGCGGCCTGCGCTACGGCGAGGGCATGCTCTACACCCGCAACGCCGGCAGCTACAAGGTGTACTGGCAGGGCCCTTCGCTCGGCCTCGACATCGGTGCCGACGGCGCCCGCACCATGATGCTGGTCTACGGCCTGCCGAGCGTCGACGCGCTCTACACCCGCTTCGGCGGCGTCGACGGATCGGCCTACGTGGTCGGCGGCTTCGGCATCACCGCGCTCGCCGCCGGCGGCATTCGGGTGGTGCCGGTGCGCTCCGGCGTCGGCGCCCGCCTCGGCGTCAACGTCGGCTACCTCAAGTTCACGCCGGAAGCGACCTGGAACCCGTTCTGACGGCGTCCGGCGGCTTGACCGGGCGCGCGGGCGCGCCGATCCTGGCGCCGCGTCCGGTCGGCCCGCCGCCGTCCGCGCGAGCACCATCCGCGCCGTTCGCCCGGCCCCGCTGCCCTCCCGGTGTCGCGGGTCCGCCGTGCGCCGCCCCGACCGGACCCGAAGACCCGTGATCGAAGACGTCCTCGTGTTCGCCCTCGGTGCCCTGTTCGCGGGGCTGGTGGCGCTGGTGCTGTTCCCGCCGTTCATGCGCCGGGCGGCCCGGCTCGCCCGCCGTGAGTTCGAGTCCCGGCTGCCGCACACCGCCGCCGAGTTCGCCGCCGCGAAGGACGCGGTGCGCGCCGAATACGCCGCCCGCACCGCCCGCGTGGAGGCCGAGCGCGACGCCGTCCAGGCGGCGCTGGCGGCCGAGCGACTGGCGCTCGCCGCCGAGCGACGCGACCGCCTCGGCGCCGAGGGCGAGCGCGGCGCGCTCGGCGACGCCCTCGCCGAGGCAGAGGCCCGCACGGCGGCCGCGCGGGCCGAACTCCGCGAGCGCGAGGAGGCGCTGACGCGCGCCTCCGCCGATCTCCGCGAGCTCGACCGCCGCCTGCAGCACGAGGCCGAACTGCGCCGCGCCGCCGAGCAGCGCGCCGACGAACTCGCCGCGCTCGCCGGCGAGATGCGCCTCGCCCTCGTCGCCGCCGACACCCGCGACGTCGCCACCGCCGCCCGCCCCGCCGCCCCGGCCAGGACCGCGCCGCGCAGCGACCCGATCGACGCCGAATGGACCGAGGCGCGCGCTCCGCGCCCCGCCGCCGCGATGTTCGACGTGGGCCCCTCGCTCGGCGACGGCGCCGCCGCGGTGCCGGAGGTGCGGCCCCCGACCGCCGAGGACGCCGTCGCCTTCGGCCTCGACGCCGCGCCCGTGGCGCCGGCCGAACCTTCCGACGAACGCGCGCCCGCGGGAGACGCCGGATCGCCCTACGAGGACCCGGCCCAGCGCGCCCGGCTGGTCGAGGCGCTGTCCGACCGGCTGCGCCGCCTGCGCACCGAGAACGCCGCCGCCCGCGGCCGCGGCGCGCCGGTGGAGACCGCGGCGCGGCCCGAACCGCCCGTCGAGCCCGTCCGCGTCGAGCCCGCCGCCGGTGCCGGCCGCGACGTCGTCGTCGCCGGACCGGACGCGGGCGGCCCGACGACCTGAACCCGATCGGCACGCCGGAATGCGAACGCCGGCCGGGAGCGGATCCCGGCCGGCGTCGTGGTGGTCGTGCGCAGGTGCCGGGACGGTCAGGAGCCGCCGGACATCGAGCGGATCAGCGCGTCGGCGTTGTAGTGCATCATCGCCGCGTAGGTCGGCGCCGGGCCGTCGGCGGGCGACAGCGCGTCCGAGAACAGCTTCGGGCCGAGCTTGGCGCCGGTCTCCGCGGCGATCTGCTCGATCAGGCGGGGATCGGCGATGTTCTCGACGAACAGCGTGTGGATGCCGGTCTCGCGGATCTGGCGGATCAGGCCGGCGACGGCGGCGGCACCGGCCTCCGAATCGGTCGAGACGCCCTGGGGGGCGAGGAAGGTGATGCCGTAGGCGGCGCCGTAGTAGCCGAAGGCGTCGTGGCTGGTGATCACCACCCGGCGCTCCTTCGGCACCGCGCCGATGCGGGCGCGGATGTCGTCGTCGAGGGCCTTGAGTTCCGTGGCGTAGGCCTTGGCGGCGGCGTCGTACTCGGGGCAGCCCTCGGCGTCGGCGGCGCAGAGGCCGGCGCGGATCGCCTCGACGTAGCGGATGCCGTTGCCGATGTCCTGCCAGGCGTGCGGGTCGAGACCGCCGTGGTCGTGGTCGTCGTGGCCGGATTCGGCGGCGTGGTCGTGGTCGTGCGCCTCGCCGGCGGCCGGTTCCTCGTCCTCGTCGACGAAGCCGGTGCGCGGGGTCACCGCGCTGCTCGCGGTCACCACCGGGCCCTTGTACTCGGACGCCTCGAGCAGGCGCGTCAGGAAGCCCTCGAAGCCGAGGCCGTTGACGACGACGAGGTCGGCCTTGGCGACCGTCTCGGCGTCGGCCGGCGTCGGCTGGTAGACGTGGGCGTCGCCGTCGGGGCCGACCAGCGTCTTGACCGCGACGCGGTCGCCGCCGATGCGGGCGACCATGTCGCCGAGGATCGAGAAGCTCGCGACGACGTCGAGGCGCGGGGCGGCCGACGCGGGCATGGCGAGGGCGATCGCCGTCGCGAGGACGGCGCTGGACAGGACAGGTTTCACTTCCGAGGTCTCCTTCGTGACCGGGTCGGCTCAGTTGCTCCGGTGCGGGGCCGGCAGGAGGCGCGGGATCAGGCCTCCGGTCGGACCGGCGAGCAGCGAGACGACGTAGACGGCACCGGCGACGAGGATGATCGCCGGGCCGGATGGCAGATCGAAGTGGTAGGAGGCGAGCAGCCCCGTCACCGCGGACACCGCGGCGATCAGGGCGGCGATCGTGGTCATCGCACCGATCTCGTGCGACCAGAACCGGCTGGCGGCGGCGGGCAGCATCATGATGCCGACCGAGAGCAGGGTGCCGAGCGCCTGGTAGCCGGCGACGAGGTTCAGCACCATCAGCACCATGAACACGGCGTGCACCGCCGCGCCCGAGCCGCTGACGACGCGCAGCCACGCCGGATCGACGCACTCCATCACCAGCGGCCGCCAGATCACCGCGAAGGTGAGCACGGTGACCGACGCGACGCCGGCGATGAACCACAGCGACTGGTCGTTGAGGGCGAGCACGGTGCCGAACAGGACGTGCATCAGGTCGACCGGCGAGCCGCGCAGCGACACGATCAGCACGCCGAGGGCGAGCGAGATCAGGTAGAAGCTCGCCATAGAGGCGTCCTCGCGCAGCACCGTCGAGCGCGACACCGCGCTGGTCAGGAGCGCCACCACGAGGCCGGCGACGATGCCGCCGGCGGTCATGGCGACGAGGTCGAGGCCGGCGAGCAGGAAGCCGACCGCGGCGCCGGGCAGGATGGCGTGGGCCATGGCGTCGCCGGTCAGGCTCATCCGCCTGAGCATCAGGAACACGCCGACCGGGGCGGTGCCGACCGACAGCACCACCGATCCCACCAGGGCACGGCGCATGAAGGCGAAGTCGGCGAAGGGTTGGACGAGGGCTTCGTAGAGGGTCATGGCCGGACGTCGGGGCTGCAGACCGGCGCGTCGTCGTCGAAGGCCTCCGTCATCGCGCGGGCGGCGGCGAGGTTGGCCTCCGTCAGCACCCGCGCGGTCGGGCCGGCGGCGACGAGATGGCGGGCGATCAACAGCGCCTGCGGGAAGTGGGCGCGCACGAAGTCGGTGTCGTGCAGCACGGCGACGACGGTCCGGCCCTCGGCGTGCCAGCGCGCCACCATCGCCATCAGGTCGGCGATGGTGCGCTCGTCGAGGGCGGTGAAGGGCTCGTCGAGCAGCACCAGCGGGGCATCCTGCAGCGACAGCCGGGCGAACAGCACGCGCTGGAACTGGCCGCCCGAGAGCGTGTCGAGGGTGCGCCGCTCGAAGCCGGCGAGCCCGACCGCGCCGATCGCGGCGGCGACGGCCTCGTCGTCGCGGCGGCCGAAGCCGGCGAATGCGCCGCGGCGGCGCCACAGGCCCATGGCGACGAAGTCGAACACCTCGATCGGGAAGCTGCGGTCGACCTCGGCCTGCTGCGGCAGGTAGGCGATGCGCCGGCGGGCGCAGCCGTCGACGTCGACGGCGCCGCCCATCGGGCGGACCAGTCCGACAATCGCCTTCAGGAGCGTCGACTTGCCGGCGCCGTTGGGGCCGATCACCGCCGTGAGCGATCCGGCGGCGAGGGTGGCGTCGACGTGGTGGACCGCGGGGTGGCGGTCGTAGCCGACGGTGGCGTCGCGGAAGCGGACGACCGCGCCGGCGACGGCGGGCGAGGCGACGGCGAGGCTCATCCGGTCACCAGGGCGGTCAGGCCCCACACCGCCGTCAGCAACACGGCGGCGCCACCGAGGCGGGCGAGGAGACCGGCGCGGATCAGCGAGGGCGCGATCCGGACCGGGCGGAGCGCGGGCTGCGCCGCTCCGCGCGGCGGATGGTCGCGGCCGGTGCCGTGGCGATGCCCGTGGGCGTGCGAATGGTCGCCGTGATGGTGGTCGTGGCCGTGCGCGGCGGCGTGGTCGTGCCCGTCGGCGGTGTCGGCCGATCGGGCCGAAGCCGCCGTCTCGAAGACGGACCGGCTGGGAATACGGGTGGTGGCGGACATCTGGCCGGCTCCGGCGCTGTTGCGAAGCGACTTGTAACTTTATAACATCACAGCCGTCAAGCAGAGGAAATGCACGCATTGCGTGCAACGACGCTGGGCGGCTCGATTCGAGCCAAGTTCAAGGCCTGTCGACACTAATGAGCAGTTGCGGCGGCAAGGTTACGTTTTCGTAATTGGGTGTGGCGGTTGTTCATTTTTACGACTTAAAACGCTTTGAAGATTGCTCTGACAGTCGATAGAGTTCGACACCGCCGACACCGGTCCCTCCCCCCACGCCGATCGACGGCCATTCTCCCGTGGTCGTCGTGCATTTCATGGTCCACACAACGTGAACGACGCAGCCTCCAAGAAAGAGTTCGCCAGGGACGCCGCTCCGGCCCTCCGCGATGCCCCCGGCGGATCCGCCCGGCTGACGCGCACCTTGCTGCACGCCCGCGAGGCGGTGATGCGGCAGCTGCGTCCGCACCTGCGCATGCACGGGCTGACCGAACAGCAGTGGCGCGTGCTCAGCGAACTGACCACGGTGACCGAGATCGCGGCGTCGGACCTCGCGGCCTCGACGTGCCTGCGCGCCTCGAGCCTGTCGCGAATCATCAAGGACCTCGAGTACCGCGGCCTGATCGCCCGGCGCGCCCAGCTCGAGGACCTGCGCCGGACGCTGGTGTCGATCACCCAGCGCGGCAACAACCTGCTGCACCAGATCGAGCCGGTCTCCGCCCAGATCCGCGCCGACGTCGCCGGCCGCTTCGGCGCCGATCGCCTGGACAGCCTCGCCGAGCTCGCCGACGACCTCGTCGCCGCCTGCGGCGGTCCGCAGGCCGGGGACGACGACGGCGAATGACGGGAAACCCTCCGGCCGGAGACGCTCCGGCCGGACGTGTCGGACGGCGCCGCTCGGGCCGTCAATCGGCGGCGGCGCCCTCGGCGGGTGCCGTCACCAGCACCTTGTCGATGCGGCGGCCGTCCATGTCGACCACCTCGAAGCGCCAGCCGCGCCAGCCGAGCACGTCGCCGGTCGAGGGAATCGCCTTCGATTCCGACAGGATGAACCCGGCGATCGTCTCGTAGTCGCGGTCGGGGTCGTCGAGCGCCGGGCAGCCGACGCGGTCGGCGACGAGGCCGACGCCGAGGTCGCCGTCGACCAGCCAGGACCCGTCCTCGCGGCGCAGGATCGAGGATTCCGCGCCCTCCTCGCCCTCTTCGGCGAGATCGCCGACGATGGCGGCGAGGATGCTGGTGGCGGTGACGATGCCCTCCACCGTGCCGTATTCGTCCATCACCACGACCATGTGGATCGGGGCGCGGCGCAGCACCTCGAGCACGGTCAGCGCCGGCGCGGTGTCGGGCACCACCTCGACGGGGCGCATCGCCGCCTCGATGTCGAAGCTGCCGCCGGAGAGATGGGAATCCAGGAGGTCCTTGGCCTGGACGATGCCGAGGATCGCGTCGGCCGAGCCGCGGTAGACCGGATAGCGCGAATGGGTCGAGTTGCGGATCACCTCGACGATCCGCTCGGGTTCCCAGTCGAGGTCGATGCCGACGATGTCGCGGCGCGGCGTCATGACGGCGCGGATCGAGCGGTCGCCGAAGCGCATCACGCCGGCCATCAGCTCGCGCTCCTCCGGCTCGATGATGCCGGTCTTGGTGCCCTCGGCGAGCACGGCGCGAATCTCCTCCTCGGTCACCGTGCCGTCGCCGGTGGCGGCGACCCGCATCAGGCGCAGCACCAGCCGGCTCGAGGCGTCGAGCACGGAGACCACCGGCGCGGCGATCAGCGCGATCACGGTCATCGGCCCGGCGACGAAGGCGGCGACGCGCTCGGGATTGGAGAGCGCGATGTGCTTGGGCACCAGTTCGCCGACGATCAGCGAGGCGTAGGTGATCGAGCCGACCACGATGGCGATCGAGAGCGCGTTCGCCCAGGCCGCCGGCACGCCGGCGGCGAGCAGTTCGCCGCCGAGCGGCTCGGCCAGCGTCGCGCCGGAGTAGGCGCCGGCGAGGATGCCGACCAGCGTGATGCCGATCTGCACCGCCGACAGGAAGCGCGAGGGATTCTCGGCGAGCTTCAGGGCGGTGCGCGCGCCGCGCACGCCCTGGGCAGCCAGGGCCTCGAGCCGCGGACGGCGCGAGGACACGACCGCGAGCTCGGACATGGCGAACCAGCCGTTCACGAGCAGCAGGACGATCACGATCGCGATTTCGGTGAGGTAGTTCATCGATCCGTCTGCGGTTGCCGCCGAGCCTATCCGAAGGCGTGGGCGAGCAGGAAGAGCGTCACCTTCAGGGCACCATAGATCACCCCGGAGGCGACGACGACACTGGCGGCGGCGGCGACCATGCCGAGCGCGGCCATCAGGCCGTCGAACTCGATCAGGGCGAGGGCGATCAGGCTGATCGCGAGCGCCGGCAGGAAATTGGCGCCCCAGATCGGCAGCGTCAGGATCACCGCCATCACGAGCACCACGAAGCCGAGCACGCGCTCGCCGACGGGCGAGAACACGAACAGCGCGCGCGGGCGCAGCATCCGCTCGGCCCGCTTCAGCCAGGGCTCGGCGCGGCGGGCGAGGGCGCGCAGGTCCGCCGTCTTCAGCGAGCGCCGTCCGACGAAGCGCGGCAGCCTCGGTTGGTGCCAGCCCATCACCATCTGGCCGGCGATCACCACCAGCGGGATGCCGAGCAGCAGCGCCACGCCCGGGATCATGTTGGGGATCGCGAGCACGAGGAACAGGAGGCCGTAGACGCGGTCGCCGAGGGCGCCGATGACGTCGTCGAGCGTCACCTCCTCGGCCTTCCAGGACTCGGCGAAGCCGGTCAGCAGGGCGGAAGCCGACGCGGGCCTCTCGCCCGCGGGTTGCGTCACCTGCCGATCCCTCACCTGCACGTCGCCCTTCCGCCTTTGCGTCGGACGTCACTATATGGGATCGGACCGCCGTTGCGGAAGGCCGAAGCGACCGGCCGCGGTGCGGCCGGATCGGATTTCAGGTTTGACCGCACTGCGAAATTGCGGGACAACGAGGCCCGTGGGGTAGCGTCGCGCCGGTTCGCACCGGGCGGCGGGGATTGCCGGGACCGAGGGCGGCCGCGCAGCGGGCCGGCCCGATTCGACCGACGTGTCGCCGTCGTCGCGCGATCGTCGTCGCGCCGACCGGAATATTCGTCCGGCCGTGCCGTTTCGGATCGACATCGGACCGGCCCCGAGACGAGAGGTTGGACAGCTTGCTACAGACCGCTCCCAAGATGCAGATCGTGCAGTCGCTCTCGCGTGCGCTGCAGACCTACCAGGACGGCGTCACCGCCCTGAACGCCGCCTTCGACGGCGACGAGGCCTTCCGGGCCCAGGTCGTCGCCGCTGTGGAACTGGTGATCGCGCAGGAGGGTCGCGTCATCGTCACCGGCGTCGGCAAGAGCGGCCACATCGGCCGCAAGATCGCCGCCACCATGGCCTCCACCGGCACGCCGGCCTACTTCGTCCATCCGACCGAGGCGAGCCACGGCGATCTCGGCATGATCGGCGTCAACGACGTCGTCATCGCCATGTCCTGGTCGGGCGAGACCGCCGAACTGTCGGCCATCCTGCAGTACACCGCTCGTTTCAAGGTGCCGCTGATCGCGATCACCTCCAAGGCCGACAGCACGCTCGCGCTGCACGCCACGGTGCCGCTGGTGCTGCCGCGTCTCACCGAGGCCTGCGGCCTCGGCCTCGCGCCGACCACCTCGACGCTGCTCCAACTCACCATCGGCGACGCGCTGGCGATCGCGCTGCTCGAGCGGCGCGGCTTCTCCGCCACCGATTTCAAGGTCTTCCATCCGGGTGGCAAGCTGGGCGCGCAGCTGCGCACCGTCGGCGAGCTGTCGCACCGCGGCGACCAGATCCCGCTGGCGCGGATCGGCACCCCGCTGTCGGAGGCGATCATCACCATGTCGGGCAAGGGCTTCGGCGTGATCGGCGTGATCGATCCCGCCGGCGAGCTGATCGGCGTCGTCACCGACGGCGACCTGCGCCGCCACATGGCGCCGAACCTCCTCGAGATGACCGTCGACCAGGTGATGTCGACCAAGCCCAAGGTGGTCGCGCCCGACCATCTCGCCAGCGCCGCGCTGGAGACGATGCAGTCGAAGGCGATCAGCGTGCTGTTCGTCACCGAGGAACGCCGGCCCGTCGGCATCCTGCACGTCCACGACCTCCTGCGCGCCGGCGTCGCCTGACGATCCCACGGCGGCCGGGTTCGAACCACCTCGGCCGAGCCGCCGGTCCCGTCAGCGCACGACCAGCACGGCCGCGAAACCCTCCCGCGCCGCCGCCTCCCGCGCCGCCCGGACGTCCTCGTCCGGGCCGACCACCGTGAACGCCGTCACGCCCGCGGCGCCCGCCGCCAGCACGACGAGGCCGCGCGCGCTCGCCACTGCGGCGGCTCCTCCGCCCGCGGCGACGCCGAGCCGGGCCGCCAGCTTGCCCTCGTCCAACCCGATCGCCGACGCGCGCGCCGGGCGCGCCGTGGCCCGCGCACAGGCGAGCACCGCGGCCGCATCCGCCGGCACGATGCCGGCGACGGCCGTTCCGGCCGCACGGTTCAGCATCGATTCGGCGACGTCGAGCCGCGCGGCGAGCCGGTCGAGGTCCTCCGGACCGGCCGCGTCGGTCGCGATCGCGCCCGCCGCGCCGGTGTCGAGCGCCGCCACTAGGGTCTCGACGTCAAGCGAGTCGAGCGAATCGACGATCAAGTCGGAAACGTCCCTGCTTTCGGTCGGCGACGATGCCAGGAGTTGTCCGTATCGCATCCGGAAACACTCATTAACCAGACGTTAACCAAGATCGCCGAAGTCTTAACCGGGTGTCCGACGGTAGGAGGCCGCGACATGAAGCCTCTGTTCGAGTGGATGACGCAACCGCAGCCGGTCCGCAACCAGCCGGTCCGCAAGACCATCGAGCCCGCCGGCGGCACCGACGGGATCGAGAACCGGATCGAGTCCGCCTTCGCGGCGGCCAGCGAGACGACGGGCACGTCCTTCGACTATCTCGTCAAGACCGCCCAGCGCGAGTCGGCGATGAACCCGACCGCCAAGGCGAAGACGTCGTCGGCGACCGGTCTGTTCCAGTTCATCGAGAGCACCTGGCTCGAGACGATGAAGCAGTCGGGCGCCGAACTCGGCCTCGGCGAGCTCGCCGACAAGATCTCCGTGGACTCCAAGGGCCGCTATTCCGTCGCCGACCCGAAGGACCGCGCCGAGATCCTGGCGCTGCGCAACGATCCCGAGGTGGCCTCGATGATGGCCGGCGCGCTGACGCGGCGCAACGCCGGCTACCTCGCCGACGCGGTCGGCCGCGACCCGAGCGCCGGCGAACTCTACGTCGCCCACTTCCTCGGTGCCCGCGGCGCCGCCAGCCTGATCAAGCAGGCCGAGGCCAACCCGGACGCGAGCGCGGCCGACCTGTTTCCGCGGCAGGCCGCGGCCAACAAGTCGATCTTCTATGACAAGGGCCGCGCCCGCAGCGTCTCGGAAGTCTACGCCCAGCTGGTCTCCACCCACGGCGGTTCCGACCCGATCCAGACCGGGTCGACCGTGGCGACCGCCTACGCCGACGACGGCACGGCCTCCGCGGCGGTGCAGGACCCGTTCTCCCGCGTCGTCGCTGGCTTCCAAGCGACCTCCTCGCAGGACGCCTTCTCGGCGCTGTTCCACGGTGGCGACGGCGCACCGGTGCGCCCGACGGCGGCGGCGGCGTTCTGGCGCGGCTACACCATGGCGCCGGCCCTGTTCGACGTCGCCCTCGCCGAGGACGCCCGCGCGCTCGCCGGCGAGCGCCGGCAGGCCGAGGAGCGGGCGGCCGGGATCGCCGCGGCAACCGACGCCGCCGCGGCGGCGGCCGGCCCGTCGGTGGTGCCCGTCAAGGCGTCCGGCGCTTCTGCGGCGGCGCGCGACGGTGTCCCCCTCGACCTCGCCAAGTACCTGAAGCTCTGACGCTTCCCGGGATCGTTACCGCACCGTTGACGTGCATGGTGAACGGTTCCTTAAGCTCTGCCGGCGAAGATCGGGTCCTGATGGATCCGATCATCGGCGGGCGAGGGCGCGTTCCATGGTTGTTGGCCGCTTCTTGGACTGGATCGACCGGGCCCCGCCGCAGGCGCGGGCGGGCGCGGTGGCGCCGGTGGTCGGCACCTACTTCCGCCCAGACCTCTCGCCGGAGAGCCGCGAGGCGATCGAGGCGGTACTGACCGTGCTGCTCGACGATCCGAGCCTCGACGTCCGCGCCGCGCTCGCCGACGCCGTCGCCGGCCGCGAGGACGCGCCGCGCCACATCGTGCTGACCCTGGCGCACGACCTGCCCCGGGTCGCCGAGCCCGTTCTCGAGCGCTCGCCCTGCCTGCTCGACGCCGAACTGGTCGAGCTCGTGCTCTCCGGCGGCGCCCGGGTCCAGGCCGCGATCGCGGCGCGGCCGTGGGTGTCCTATGCGGTCGCGGCCACGATCGCCGCCGAGGGCGGCACCGAGGCGGTCGCCGTACTCCTCGACAATCCCGGCGCCGACATCGACGAGGCCGCCTTCGGCGTCATGGCCGAGCGTTTCGGCGCCGACGCCGACATCCGCGACACCCTTTTCGCGCGCGAGGACCTGCCGGTGGCGGTGCGCCAGTCGCTGATCGCCGCGCTCGGCGCCCGGCTCGGCGAGCTCGTGGTATCGAGGTCCTGGCTCACCGAACGGCGCGCCCGCTCGGTGGTGCGCGAGGCCTGCGACAAGGCGACCGTGGTGATGGCCGGCCGCGCCGAGGAGGACGAACTGGTCGAACTGGTCGAGCACCTGCGCCGCACCGGACAGCTCACCACCGCGCTCCTGATCCGCATGGTCTGCGAAGGCAACATCCGCTTCCTCGAGGCGGCGCTGTCGCGCCTCGCGGGCATGCCGGCGGCCGGCGTCTACGCCCTGCTCACCGACGGCCGCGACGGCGCGCTGCGCGCCCTGTTCGGCCGCGCCGGCCTGCCCGAGCGCACCCACCCGGCCTTCCTGGTCGCGCTCCAGGTCTGGCGCGAGATGGACTACGACGGCGGCGTCGCCGACAAGGCGCGCTACACCCGGCGCATGGTCGAGCGGATCCTGACGCGCTACCAGCAGTTCGCGCTGACCGAGGTCGACGACCTCCTCGCCATGATGCGCCGGCTCGCCGCCGACGCCGTGCGCGAATCCGCGCGCGCCTACGCCCGTGAAACCCGCGAGGGCACGCCGCGCGCGACCCGCGCGGCGGCCTGACGGACGTCGCGAGGTTCGAACGACGGATCGGGAACGAGGTGCCCGCAGGTGGCGGGCCGCCGGTCACTCGTCGAACGGGGTCTCGTCGCCGAGGGCGCCGTTGTCGGCGAGATAGCGCGTCGAGACCTCGCGGAGCGTGTCGGCGAGCGCCGCGCCGACGCGGTCGTTCTCGTCGCGGGCGCGTTCGCGGTGGATGGCGCGCAGCGCCTGCACGTGCTGCTCGATCAGCGCCCGCGGCAGCTTGTCCGGCCCGGGCAGGCCCTCGAGCAGGGCGCAGAGGCTGCCGGCGACCCGGGTCGCCAGCGGAAAGCCGAGGGTGGTGGCCTGGCCCTTGAGGTCGTGGGCGGCGCGGAAGAAGCCGTCGCGCTTGGGCCCGTCGGCGTAGCCGGCCTTGACCCAGGCGGCGTGCGTCGTCTCGATCTCGCGGATCTCGTCGGCGGCCCAGTCCTCGAAATGCGACGACAGGATCTTCAGCGCGGCCTCCGCGCGGGCGACGGGATCCTCGCCGCGACCGCCGCGGACCTCGCGCACCTTCTTGCGGAGGTCGTTCTTGGCCTCGACGATCTCGTAGGCTTCCGCACTCTGCGCCATGTCGGGGACCCCGTCACGCGCCACCCCCCGGTGGCAAACGCGAAGTGAATGCTACACCTCGCGGCTTAAGGTTCCGTTGCGCGCGGCGCTCCGCCGACGGGGGCACGGGAGACCGGCATCAGTAGCGGAACTGCTCGGCGAGGATGCGCTCGTCCCAGGAATGGTCGCGGTCGAACAGGATCAGGCTGCGCTGCTTGTGGTCCTCGCGGATCGTCACCTTGACGACGCCGCGGATCTCGTTGTGGTCGGCGGCGGCGCTGACCGGGCGCTTTTCGGATTCCAGCACGTCGATCACCACGGTGACCCGGTTCGGCATCAGCGCGCCGCGCCAGGAGCGCGGGCGGAAGGCGCTGATCGGCGTCAGGGCCAGTAGCGGGGCGTGGATCGGCAGGATCGGCCCGTGGGCGGAGAGGTTGTAGGCGGTGGAGCCCGCCGGCGTCGCCACCAGCACGCCGTCGCAGACCAGTTCCTCGAGGCGGACCTTGCCGTCGATGGCGATCCTGAGCTTGGCGGCCTGGTAGGTCTGGCGCAGGAGCGAGACCTCGTTGATCGCGCGGGCGGCGTGGCTGGCGCCGGTGCCGTCGACCGCGGTCATGATCAGCGGGTGGATCGCCGTCACCACCGATTCCGACAGGCGCTCGCGCAGGGCGTCGACGCGGAACTCGTTCATCAGGAAACCGACCGAGCCACGGTTCATGCCGTAGATCGGCTTGTCGGTGTTCATGAAGCGGTGCAGCGTCTGCAGCATCAGGCCGTCGCCGCCGAGGGCGACGACCACGTCGGCCTCCTCGGGCGGCACGTCGCCGTAGAGGCCGGCCAGCGTCGCGCGGGCGGCCTCGGCTTCCTCGGTCTCGCTCGCCACGAAGGCGAGGCGGTCGAAGGAGGGGATCAGGCGGTGGCTCATCCGACCTCTGCGCGTCGCGCGGGCGGCGTTCCCGTCCGCGGAGCATTCGGCTAGCATGTCGCGACGCAAAAGAAAACGCGACACGGGTGGGCGATGGCACAGATCGATTCGGACCTCCGTCAGGTCACCGTGACCTGTCCGGACATGGAGAGCGCGCGCAAGATCGCGGCGACGGTGGTCGGGCGGCGCCTCGCCGCCTGCGTCAACATCGTGCCGGGCGTCGTCTCGATCTACCGTTGGATGGGCGAGATTTCCGAGGACCAGGAGGTGCTCCTCCTGATCAAGACGCGCGAGGAATTCGTCGAGAGCCTGTTCACGGCCATCGTCGCCAACCACCCCTACGAGCAGCCGGCGATCGAGGTGCTGCCCATCGTCCACGCCGGCCGCGGTGTCGCGGTCTGGATCCGCGCGGAGACGGGCGGCGACGAGACCGTGTCGTTGCCGTGACGGCGGCCCCGCGATAGACGCTTGCAATTCGCCGGCCTTGCGCGCCATGGTAGGTCCATGACGCGGCGGAGGGGCGGCCGTCATGGACGACGCGACGACGGATTTCCGGGCGGTCCTCGAGACGGAATACGGCTGGGTCCGCGCACGGCGGAGCGGAGCGGCGCCGAAACTGGATGCGGCCGCGAAGCCGCCTGAGAACCTCGCCGGCCTCGCCCTCTCCGGCGGCGGCATCCGTTCGGCGAGCTTCTGCATGGGTGCGCTGCAGGCGCTCCACAAGCACGGCCTGTTCCAGCCGATGGACTATCTCTCGACGGTCTCGGGTGGCGGCTACGTCGGCGCGGCCGTCACCGCGGACTACGACCGCCGGGCGGCGGCGAGTACGAAGGAGGCGCCGGACGACGCGAAGCGCATCGCGTTGCCGATCGGCCTTCCGCTTCCGGTCCCCGCGGCGACGCCGTCCGACTTCGGACTTGCGCAGTCGGAGGGCGCGGCTGGCGGCCTCTACGGCGACAGCCCTCTGGTCCGCCACATCCGCGACCACGGCAACTTCCTGGCGCCGCACGGCTTCCGGGACGTCCTGACGTCGCTCGCGATCCTCGCCCGCGGTCTCGTCGTCAACGCGGTGATCACCGCGAGCCTGATGATCCTCGCCGCGATCCTGGTCGCGCCGGTGTACCGCACCACCCTGTGCGACGTCGTGATTTCCGAAGGTGGTGGAGGGATCGACGAGGTCGCTGGACCCGGCGGTCCGGTGATCGAGCCGCGCGTGTCCAAGTCGCTGGCGGCGACGTGGTGGAGCGGCACCGCCACGGACTGCGTTTCCCCTCCAAAGGGTCCCCTCCCGACCGCGCTCGCCTGGAGCGACGCCTTTCCCGTGACCCTCGTCGCCGTCGGCCTGTTCGCGGCCTTCTGCGTCGTCTGGGCCCTCGTCCGGTCGTGGCGGGAGAGCCGCAACGACGGTGTCCGCGGGCTCGGCGAACCGGACAGCCGTGCCGCCCGGGGCGCCGCCGTGGCCATGGTGCTCGTCGCCGGCATCGTCGTCGTCGAGGCGATCGGCCCGCTGCTCAACGCGGTCGCGCTGCCGGACCTGACGTCGGTGCTCGGCGACTTCGAGGTCGCGATCCTGCCGATCCTCGCCGGCAGCGGCCTCGTCGGCGCGTTCTGGCAGCGCCTCGCCGGCCTGATCGGGCAGGCGCGGACCGATCCCCGCTGGTCGGCCGCGATCAAGGCTGTGACCGCCAAGGCGCTGCTGCTGGCGGCCGCCCTGGCGGTGCCGCTGCTGTTGTTCGCAGCCTTCCTCGAACTGGTGGCGGCCGCGGTGGTGCGGACGCCGCCGGCGGGCTGGCCGGCCGTGCCGAACGGGATCGTCGGCGGCGTGCCCCTCGCCGTCGGCGTCGTCGGGGCGGTGGTCACGGTCGCCCGCTTCGGCCTGGCCGCGCGACGCCACCGGGCGAACGGGGATCCGCTCAGGCCGGGCCCGGCGGCCGTGGTCGCCGCCGGGGTCGTCGCGCTTCCGATCGTGTTCGGGGTGGTCGTGCTCCGCGAAACCTGCATGACCGGTCCGCAGTGGCAGGTCTGGCGCGATCTCGCCGGCCTCGGGACGGTGCTGACCGTCGCCGCCTATTTCTTCACGCCCAACGCCAGTTCGCTGCACCGGCTCTACCGCGACCGTCTCGCGGTCGCCTTCGACATCACCCCGACCGAACCGCCGCCCGACGGCGGACGGCTGCAGGCCGACGGCGAGAGGCTGACCTTCGCGCGCCTGCGAGATCATCTCGCGAAGGCACCGCGGGCGACCGGCCCGTTCCCGATCGTCAACGCGACGATCAACGTGCCGGGATCGAGCACCGTCAACCGCCGCGGACGCAACGCCGACATCTTCACCTTCACACCGACCCACGTCGGCAGCGAGGCGACCGGATGGGTGCCGACCGCCTGGATGGAGGCCGCGGAACGGCAGCTCGACCTCGCCACGGCCGCGGCGATCTCCGGCGCGGCGGTGTCGTCGAGCATGGGCCGGGTCGGCATCCCGATGCTCGCCTTCACCCTCGCGCTCTTCAACGTCCGCCTCGGCTTCTGGCTGCGCAATCCGCGGGCGCTCCGGGAGGCGGCCGGAGGCGGACGGAAAACGGCGGCGAAGCCCACCCGCGATCCGGAGACCATCGCCGCGCGGGCGTCCCGCGACGACTGGCGCCTGCCCTATCTCGGCGCCGAGATGTTCAACCGGCTCGATGAGAAGCGGGCGCGGATCTACGTCACCGACGGCGGCCACATCGAGAATCTCGGGCTGTACCAGCTCCTGAAGCGGCGCTGCGCCTTCGTCGTCGTGGTCGACGGCGAGGCCGATCCCGGGCTCGACTGCGGCGCAATGGTCGACGCCGAGCGCTTCGCGCGCATCGACGAGGGCATCCGGATCGAACTGCCGTGGGAGGCGATCCGCGATGCCGGGCGGGTCCGCCGCGCCGCGCGGCTGAAGGGCGAGCTCCCGCCGCCCGGCCCGAAGAGCGCCCACGCCGCCGTCGGCCGCATCCGCTATTCGGACGGCCGCGAGCCGGAGGAGGGCGTGATCCTCTACGTCAAGGCCAGCCTGACCGGCGACGAGAACGACTACGTGCTCGATTACGCCCGGCGCTATCCGGAGTTCCCGCACGAGACGACGGCGGACCAGTTCTTCTCCGAAGAGCAGATGGAGGCCTATCGCGCCCTCGGCTTCCACGCCATGGACCACGCGCTGTCGTGCGCTGCGGACGCCGGGCAGGCGGTGCTGCTGAACCGGCTGCGGATGGTGCTCGGGGCGACGGGTGCGCCCGCGGTCGTCGTCGGGGCGCCCGCGCCCGCGCCGGTGCGGCGTTCGCGGGCCGCCCGCCCGGCGCCCGTGCCGGGTCGCGACCGGCCCGGACGCTGATCGCGGCCCCGCCGAAACGAAAACCCCGCAAAAAACGAAAGCCCCGCCGGGGGCGGGGCTCGGAGGTCGGCGCGGCGAGGCAGAAGCCGGATCAGGCGATCTCTCGGATGTCGTCGGGCTCGCGCAGCACGTAGCCGCGGCCCCAGACGGTCTCGATGTAGTTCTTGCCGTCGGTGGCGTTGGCGAGCTTCTTGCGGAGCTTGCAGATGAAGACGTCGATGATCTTCAGCTCCGGCTCGTCCATGCCGCCGTAGAGATGGTTGAGGAACATCTCCTTGGTCAGCGTTGTGCCCTTCCGGAGCGAGAGGAGTTCCAGCATCTGGTACTCCTTGCCGGTCAGGTGGACGCGCTGGCCGCCGACTTCGACGGTCTTGGTGTCGAGGTTGACGACGAGGTCGCCGGTCACGATCACCGACTGGGCGTGGCCCTTCGAGCGGCGGACGATGGCGTGGATGCGCGCGATCAGCTCGTCCTTGTGGAACGGCTTGGTCATGTAGTCGTCGGCACCGAAGCCGAGACCGCGCACCTTGTCCTCGATGTTGCCGAGACCCGACAGGATCAGGATCGGCGTCTTCACCTTGGACACGCGCAGCGTGCGCAGCACCTCGTAACCGGACATGTCCGGGAGGTTGAGATCGAGCAGGATGATGTCGTAGTCGTAGAGCTTCCCGAGGTCTATGCCTTCCTCGCCGAGGTCGGTCGTATAGACGTTGAAGCTTTCGGACTTCAGCATGAGCTCGATGCTCTGTGCGGTCGCGCTGTCGTCCTCGATCAGCAAAACGCGCATGCCTGATCCCCTCGTATCTCGCGGCCCCGCGCTCGACGTCCTGTCGGCGCCCGGACCCGGCAATGCCGGTCATTCGACGTCGGACTTCAGCCTAGCGCCCAATGGTTAACAAACTCTGATTCCCGGCTGCAAGCGGATTGCACAAGAGTCTGCGAAATTGGACGCACGGCCTTCTGATTCCAGTCGGATTCGAATAGGCAAATGCTTCTGTGACGGTTTAACGGATCGACCTAAGCGACTCCCCGGACTCTGCCTTCCGGCTTGTCCACAGGCGCCGCCTCCGCTCTGGCTCGACCGGTCGCCGAGCCGTCCTCAAATCATTAACGGCCCGCGTTAACGAAGGGTTACACTCCCGAATCAGTTCGGACGTTCTTCGACAGGTCTTCGCAATGTCCATGGAAGGGCTGATCGCCGAGATCGACGCGATCCGCGGTCTCGAGGTCTACGGCCGAGTCGCCTCGGTCCAGGGCCTGATGGTGGAGGTCGCCGGCCCCGTGCAGGAGATGAGCGTCGGCACCCGCCTCGCCGTCACCGGCTTCTCCGGCGCCACCGTCGGCATGGAGGTCGTCGGCTTCCGCGGCGAGCGGGCGCTCTGCCTGCCGTTCGGCTCGATGGAGGGCGTGCGCCTCGGCGCCAAGGCCCGCATCGTCGCCAATGCCGCGACCGTGCGGCCGTCTGACGGCTGGCTCGGCCGCGTCGTGAACCCCTTCGGCGAGCCGATCGACGGCAAGGGCCCGATCCGCGGCGGCGGCGACGAGCGGCCGCTCCGGGCGATGCCGCCGGCAGCCTCCGAACGCCAGCGCGTCGGCGCGCCGATCGACCTCGGCGTGCGCGTCCTCAACACCTTCGCCACCTGCTGCCGCGGCCAGCGCATGGGCATCTTCGCCGGCTCGGGCGTCGGCAAGTCGGTGCTGTTGTCGATGCTGGCGCGCTACACCGCCTGCGACGTCTCGGTGATCGGCCTGATCGGCGAGCGCGGCCGCGAGGTCCAGGAGTTCATCGAGGACGACCTCGGCGAGGACGGCCTCGCCCGCTCGGTCGTCGTGGTCGCCACCTCCGACGAGAGCGCGCTCTTGCGCCGGCAGGCGGCCTATCTCACCTTCACCGTCGCCGAGCACTTCCGCGACACCGGCCGCGACGTGCTCTGCATGATGGATTCGGTCACCCGTTTCGCCATGGCCCAGCGCGAGATCGGCCTGTCGGTCGGCGAGCCGCCGGCGTCCAAGGGCTACACCCCGACGGTGTTCGCCGAACTGCCGCGCCTGCTCGAGCGCGCCGGGCCCGGGCGCTACGGCCAGGGCTCGATCACCGGCCTCTTCACGGTGCTGGTCGACGGCGACAACCACAACGAACCGGTCGCCGACGCCGTCCGCGGCATCCTCGACGGCCATATCGTGATGGAGCGGTCGATCGCCGAGCGCGGCCGCTATCCGGCGGTCAACGTGCTGAAGTCGGTGTCGCGCACAATGCCCGGCTGCGTCGAGCCGGAATGGCGGCCGATGATCCGCGAGACCAAGAAGTTGATGGCGACCTACGCCGACATGGAGGAGTTGATCCGGCTCGGCGCCTATCGCAAGGGCTCCAACCCCGAGGTCGACGCGGCGATCGCGCTGTCCGGGCCGATCGAGGCCTTCCTGACCCAGGGCAAGGACGAGAGCACCGGCCGCGAGGAAGGTTATCGCGAACTCGCCAACCTTTTGGAAAGCACTCTGGGGTTAAGGTTCCCGCCATCCGGAGGGTGAGTAACCGATGAAGTCCCGTAACAGTCTCATCCGGCTCAAGCGGTTCCAGGTGGACGAGAAGCGCCGCCAGGTGACCCAGATCGAGGTGATGATCGCCGAGTTCGAGCGCATGGCCGCCGAACTCGACGAGCAGATCCTGGCGGAGCAGAAGCGGGTCGGCATCTCCGACGTCGCCCACTTCGCCTACCCGACCTTCGCCAAGGCCGCGATGCAGCGGCGCGACAACCTGATGGTCTCGGCCGACGACCTGCGCGTCCAGCTCGACGCCGCCCGGGCCGCCCTGTCCGAGGCCGTCGAGGACATGAAGAAGATCGAACTGATCGAGGAGCGCGACCACGTGCGCGAGCGCGCCGAGGCCGACCGGGTGGAACAGGACCACCTCGACGAGGTCGCCGCGCGGCTGTCCTTCCGGATGGCGTGAGGCCGCCTAGGGAATCGCGACGGGCGAGACGAGAAAGGCCGGGCCGCCCCGTGGGCGCCCGGCCTTCGTCGTTCTCGGGCTTCAGATCCGGTGCGGCGCGAGCCTCTCGTAATACGGCGTCGCCGCCTCGGCGATGCGGGCGAGGTCGGCGGGGAGGGTGGCGCGGTCGACGTCGGCGCGGGCCGGGCCGAAGCCGGTCGAGGCCTCGACGGCGTGGTACCAGTGCGGCGCCCAGACGCCGTCGCTCGCCCGCCGGCCCGCCGGCCAGGACAGCATCTCCTCCCGGAACGGGATGCCGAGGGCGGCGGAGAGCCGGCCGAGGGCGCCGCGCGGGTCGGCCAGCACGTCGTTGCCCTCGATCACCGGCGGCGCCGCGCCGAGGCGGTCGGCGACGCGGTCGAAGATTTCGGCCTGACGGCGGAAGCCGATGTCGTCGAGCGTGACCGCCTCGCGTTTCTGGACGTAGGAGGCGAGAACGCTCTCCGGGCGGCGGATCAGGAAGGCGCTGGTCACCCCGTCGATCCAGTCGAGGTCGAATCCGGGCAGCATGTGGTGGGTCATGTGCTTCTGGTAGAACACCGTCCGGCCCTCCGGCACCGGGCCGAGCGCGCGCGCGGCGACGGCGGCCGGGTCGGTGTCGCCGGCGGCGATCACCGCGGCGCGCATCGGGTGGTCGAGGCCGGTGGCGGCGAGATAGGCGGCGTAGAAGGGCTCGTCCCAGACCGCCGTGTCCGGCCGGTTCTCGAAGCTGCGCATCATCGCGGTGGAGATGTTGCGCGGGCCCGACCACATGGCGATGCGGACGGGGGCGGTGCTGTCGGTCATGCGGCGGCTCGCGGATCGGCGGGTGGAGCGGATCTCCCCTCAATCCCGCGCCCGGGTGGTCGCGGTCAAGCCCGCGCCGCGATGAACGCGACATGAACGCCGTGGACGGAGCGGGTTCAGCCGGGCTGCCGCAGTCTCGCCATCACCCGGCCGCGGATGCGGCACGGGGCCGGGGGCTCAGCCATGCGGGCGTTCGTCGTAGCCGTCCTTCTCCTCGCCGCCGTGGTCGCCGCCGCCGCCGGCGCGCCGTCCAACCGGCGCGTCGAAGCCGTGCACGGCCACGCCTCCGCGGTAGCGACGGCCGGGGCCGGCGCGAGTGCGCGCTATCCCTGACGCGCCCGCGCCGCGTCACCCTGCCGCGGCGCTGCCGCCGGCGTTGCGACCAAGGGGGAAGCCTCGTCGATCTTGACGATTTCGTGGCGCACCGGCACGCTGGGGCTACGTCTTGGAGGGGACGTCCATGCTCGCGACCGCAGCCCTGACCGCCGCCGCCGTTCTGGTGATCGCCTTCGTGGCCATTCGCGCCGCCAGCGGCTACAGCCGCCTCGGCGAGCACGTGGAGCGGGTCGATCCGCCGCGCCCGCGTCGCCTCGCCTTCCAGGGCGCCTTCCCGACCGGCCGGACCCGCCGCCGCCGCTGAGCGTCGCCACCGCGCCGGCGCCGCGACCGGGCGGAACGCTGCACGGCCGCGCGGCGTCGCCGGGGGAGGGGAACGGGCGGCCGTCGCGGCCGCCCGTGGTGTCGTGTGCCGAGGCGGGTCCCCGGGGGGGCCGCCGCGGTGCACTCAGCTCTCTTCGGGGAACTGGTCGATCGGGACGAGGAACATCACCTCGTAGGCGTCCTCGTCGTCCTCTTCCTCTTCCTCTTCGTCCGCGTCTTCGGCGAGCGCCTCGGCGTCGTCGCCCTCGGCCGCGTCCTCGTCGTCCTCGCCGAACTCGTCGTCGAAGTCGCCGTCCTCGAAGTCGTCGAACACCGCGACCTCGTCCTCGCTGGCCTCGCGCACGGTGAAGGCGGCGACGCCGTCCCAGAGCGGCCGGCCCTCGACGGTGAGCGACTTCAGGTCGTCCTTGAAGCCGTCGCTGGAGAACAGCGCCTCGGCATCCTCGCGGTCGGCGTCGGTGACGGCGATGGCGACGCCGTCGATCAGAAGGGTGTGCATGGCAGGCCTTTCCTCGCCCTTGTGGCGCCGCGGCGCGGCGCCGGCTGCGGCGCGTCCATCCGGGATGGACGCGCGTCGGTGTGTCGAACGATCGGGAGCCGGCGAAGGCTCCACGGCGCCGCGACCATTGACGATCGCCGACGACGGTCCGATGACGACCGCCGCCGGGGGTGAGCGGACGACGCCGCGCGGTGGCTCCGCGTCAGGCGTTGAACTTGAAGTGCAGCACGTCGCCGTCCTGCACCACGTATTCCTTGCCCTCGTCGCGGGCCTTTCCGGCCTCCTTGGCCTTGACCTCGCCGAGGGTGACGAAATCGTCGTAGCCGATGGTGTGGGCGCGGATGAAGCCGCGCTCGAAGTCGGAGTGGATCACGCCGGCGGCCTGGGGCGCCTTGGTGCCGCGGGTGATCGTCCAGGCGCGGGCCTCCTTCGGCCCGGCGGTGAAGTAGGTGATCAGGCCGAGGAGATCGTAGCCGGCCCGGATCAGCCGGTCGAGCCCCGGTTCCTCGAGGCCGAGGGTCTCGAGGAACTCGGTCTGCTCCTCGTCGGAGAGCTGGGCGACCTCGGCCTCGATGGCGGCGGAGATCACCACCGCCTTGGCGCCCTGGCGGGCGGCCATGGCGAACACCGCCTCCGAGTGCCGGTTCCCCTTCGCGGCCGAGGCCTCCTCGACGTTGCAGACGTAGAGCACGGGCTTGGAGGTCAGGAGGTTGAGCTGGCGGAAGGCGTCCTCGGCGCCCTGCGGCACCGCGACGGTGCGGGCGGGCCGGCCGTCGCGCAGCGCCTCGAGGGCGAGGTCCATGATCTCGACCTGCTCTCTCGCCTCCTTGTCGCCGCCCTGGGCGCGCTTCCTGAGCGGCACGACCCGGCGCTCGAGGCTCTCGAGGTCCGACAGCATCAGCTCGGTCTCGACCGTCTCGGCATCGGCGACCGGATCGACCCGGCCCTCGACGTGGGTGATGTCGCCGTCCTCGAAGCAGCGCAGCACGTGGGCGATGGCGTCGACCTCGCGGATGTTGGCGAGGAACTGGTTGCCGAGGCCCTCGCCCTTGGAAGCGCCGCGGACGAGACCGGCGATGTCGACGAAGGTCAGGCGGGTCGGGATGATCTGCGCCGACTTCGCCGACTGGGCGATCTTCGTCAGCCGCGGGTCGGGAACCGCGACCTCGCCGGTGTTCGGCTCGATGGTGCAGAAGGGATAGTTGGCCGCCTGCGCGGCGGCGGTCTTGGTGAGGGCGTTGAAGAGCGTGGACTTGCCGACGTTCGGCAGGCCGACGATGCCGCACTTGAAACCCATGGCTGGAAGACTTTCCGGACGTGATCGCGATCGGGACGTTGGTGCGGTTCTTGGGGGAGCGCGGCCGGAAGGTCAAGCGCCACGCCCGCGATGGCGCGCCATCGTTCAATTCCGCCGGGTCCGATTATGTCGGCCTTAAGGCCGCGATGCTATCCGTGGTGGACGAATGCGGAGCGCGCGCATGCCTGATCTGCGGACCCACGACCTGCTCCGGCTCCAGACCGACGTCCTCAAGGCGGTCGCCCTCGACGCCGGGCTGGCCGAGGTCGCGGACCTGATCTGCCGGCGGGCCGAGGCGATGGCGCCGGGAGCGACCTGCTCGGTCGTGCTGATCGACGAGACCGCTCGGATCCGTCCGCTCGCGGGCCCGAGCCTGCCGCCGGCCTATTGCGAGGCCATCGACGGCCTCGAGATCGGTCCCGAGGTCGGCTCCTGCGGCACGGCGGCCCATCGCGGCACCGAGGTGATCGTCACCGACATCGAACACGATCCGCTCTGGGCATCCTTCAAGGAACTCGCGCTCGGCTTCGGCCTCAGGGCCTGCTGGTCGAGCCCGATCAAGGACGAGACCGGCGGCGTCGTCGCGACTTTCGCCTTCTACTATGGCGAATGCCGCGGCCCGACCACGCTCGAGCGCCGCATCGTCGAGACCTGCATCGACCTCTGCGCCATCGCCATCCGCCACCACGCGGTGCAGACGCGGATCTCGCGGCTCGCCTACACCGACACCATGACGCAGCTGCCGAACCGCGTCGCCTTCGAGGACTTCGCCACCGCGGCGCTGGTGCGCGGCGGTGTCGGTACCGTCGGCATCCACTACATCGACCTCGACGACTTCAAGACCGTCAACGACACCCTCGGCCACCGGGTCGGCGACGAGTTGCTCGCCGCCGTGGCGCAGCGCATCGCCGCCGCGGTGCCGGCCGGGGCGCTGGTGGCCCGGCTCGGCGGCGACGAATTCGCGATCTGCTGCCCGGCCGAGAGCATGGCCGCCCAGGAGTCGGTGGCCGTGGCGGTGCTGGCGGCGTTCCGCCAGCCCTTCGCGGTCGGCGAACACATGCTCGCCTGCGGCGTCAGCGTCGGCGTCGCCGTCGCCACCTCGGCCGGCGGCGACCTCGAGGTGCTGTCGCAGCGCGCCGACACCGCGCTCTACAGCGCCAAGGCGGCCGGACGGAACACCTACCGCTTCTTCTCCGACGAGATGGCCGACGCCGTGCAGCGGCGCAGCGCGCTCCGCGCCGATCTCGCCCAGGCGCTCGCCGGCGGGCAGTTCCACCTCGTCTACCAGCCGCTGGTCCAGATGGACACCCAGGCCGTGACCGGCTTCGAGGCACTGTTGCGCTGGACGCACCCCGTCCACGGCGCGATCCCGCCGGATCGCTTCGTCCCGCTCGCCGAGGAAATGGGCGCGATCGTCGAGATCGGGCACTGGGTGCTCGACCACGCCCTCGCCGACGCCGCGACCTGGCCGCCGAGCATCGGGCTGTCGGTCAACGTGTCGCCGATCCAGCTCGAGGATCCCGGTTTCGCCGCCGCGGTGACGCTGGCGTTGCTGCGCCACGGCGTCCGGCCGTCCCGCCTCGCCGTCGAGGTCACCGAAACCGCGCTGTTCGAGAGCGGCGGCACCACCCGGCGCACGCTCGACGACCTCAAGGCGCTCGGCGTCGGCATCGTGCTCGACGACTTCGGCACCGGCTACTCCTCGCTGAGCCTGATCCGCGACCGCCGCTTCAGCAAGCTCAAGATCGACAAGTCCTTCGTCGACGGCCTTGGCGTCGACCCCGACTGCAACGCCATCGTGCGCGGCACCCTCGGCGTCGCCCGCGCCACCGGCTTCCGCACCACCGCCGAAGGCATCGAGACCGCCGCCCAGCTCGCTTGGCTGCGCGACAACGGCTGCGACGAGGGCCAGGGCTTCCTGATCGCCCGCCCGATGCGACCGGACGCCGTCGCCGACTTTCTCGCCGCCCGCGCATCCGGCGCGGTCCTGCGCCGGGCCTGACCGCAAGGGCCTTACAGCTTCGGCTTTCCGCCCTTCGGGCGCTGGGCCATCAGCCCGCGCAGCATTGCCGCCATGGCGTTGCGATCGGTGCCCTTCGCCGCGGGCGCGTCCGCGGCCGGAGCGTCCGCGGCCGGGGCGGCCGCTGCCGGGGCGGCCGCTGCCTCGCCGCCGGCCTCGCGCGGCTTCTTCGGCGGCTTGGTCGGCTTCTCCGGGGTGAGCAGCAGGTGGATGCGGTTGCCGAACGTGTCGTCGTGGCCGGTCGCGACGTCGTCGACGTGGCCGGCGACCGCGTCGAGCAGCGGGTCGAGCCAGGCCTGGTCGGCCTTGGCGAAGTCGGAGAGCACGTGGGCGTGCACCAGCTCGCGCTGGCCGGGGTGGCCGATGCCGAGGCGCATGCGGCGGTAGCCGTCGGTGATCTGGCTGGTGATCGAGCGCAGGCCGTTGTGGCCGCCGTGGCCGCCGCCGACCTTCATGCGCAGCTTGCCCGGCGGCAGGTCGAGCTCGTCGTGGAGCACGACGACGTCGGTCGGGGCGAGCTTGAGGAAGCGCACCGCCTCGCCGACGGCGCGGCCGCTCTCGTTCATGTAGGTCTGCGGCTTCATCAGCAGCACCCGCTCGCCGGCGATCGTGCCCTCGGCAACCTCGGACTGGAAGTTCTTCCGCCACGCCGGGAAGCGCCAGCGCGCGTGGATGCGGTCGACCGCCATGAAGCCGATGTTGTGGCGGTTGCCGGCGTATTTCGCGCCGGGATTGCCCAGTCCGGCCAGGATGATCATCGTCCGTGCCTCCGCCCGCTCGCCGCGCCGGCCCGCCGGCGCCCGGAATGGAAACGGGGCCCCGGCCGTGCGGCCGGGACCCCGTGGGATCGCGTCGCTCCGCGGGGGAGCGTCAGCCCTTCGACTCTTCCGAGGTCGAGGCCGCCGAGCCGGCGATCGTCGCGATGGTGAAGTCGCGGTCGCGGGTCACGGTGCGGGCGCCTTCCGGCAGCTTGACCGCGGAGATGTGGATGCTGTCGCCGATCTCGGCGCCGGTCAGGTCGACCTCGAGATGCTCGGGGATCGCGTCCGGCGACACCTCGAGCTCGACCTCGTGACGGACGATGTTCAGCACGCCGCCGCGCTTCAGGCCGGGCGAGGCTTCCTGGTTGAGGAAGTGCACCGGAACCTCGACGGTCAGCTTCGACGAAGCCGACACGCGCAGGAAGTCGACGTGGATCAGGGTGTCGCGGACGACGTCGAGCTGGTAGTCGCGCGGCAGCACGCGGATCTGCTGGCCGTCGACGTCGATGGTGGCGACGTGGGTCAGGAAGCCGCCGGCGTGGAGACGCTTGGAGGTCTCCTTGGCGTCGATCGAGATCGACAGCGGGGGCTGCTTGTCGCCGTAGATGACGGCCGGAATCTTGCCTTCACGCCGCAGAGCCCGGGCGGACCCCTTTCCCGCCCGGTCGCGCGCGCTGGCCTTGAGCTCGTAGGTGTGAGCCATGGCTTGCCTCGCTCGTATGCTATGGGAGATCGGGAGCGGCCGTCGCGGCCGCCCACGCGTCCGCGCTCCCTCCAGGGGGGTCGGCACGGACGCCGGCTCCATAGCCGCAAAGCGCCGGAAACACAAGGCCGCGGCGCGGATTTCCGCCCCGCGCGGCCCGAGGGATCTCCCGCGTCCCGTAAGAAGGCGCTATCGTCCGTCGCCCGCCGGTGCGGCGGAGCCCCTCGCGGACACCAGTCCTCCCATGCGTACGGTCCCGGTCCTCTTCGCCGCCCTCCTCGTCCTCGCCGCCGATCCGGCGGCGGCCGCCAAGCGCGTCGCGCTGGTGATCGGCAACGGCGGCTACGCCAACCTGTCGCCGCTCGACAACCCGACCCGCGACGCCGTCGCGATCGCCGGCGTGCTGCGCGCCAACGGCTTCGAGGTCGCCGAGCACACCGACCTCGACCGCGCCGACTTCCTCGACGCCCTCGACGGCTTCCGCGACACCTCGCGCGGCGCCGACCTCGCCGTGGTGTTCTACGCCGGCCACGGCATGGAGGTCGACGGCAAGGACGTCCTCGCCCCGGTCGACATGGCGCTCGCCTGCGACACCCGCGAGGCCAAACGCGCCGTGCCGATCGACGCCCTGTTCGAGGCGGCCGAGGGCGCCGCGCACAAGGTGGTGCTGCTCGACGCCTGCCGCTCCGACCCGTTCCCGCAGTGCCCGAAGCGCGGCGCCGAGGCCGGCGGCTTCCGCGGCCTCGCCCGCGTCGCCTCGACTGGCTCGACCCTGATCGCCAACGCCACGCTGAGCGGTTCCGTCGCCGCCGACGGCGCGCCCGGCGAACATTCGCCCTTCGCCCGGGCGCTGCTCGCCCGCTTCGAGAACGGCCGCACCGTGCCGTTCCGCGACCTGCTCGACGAGGTCGCCGAGGACGTCCGCGTCGCCACCGACGGCGCCCAGATCCCCGAGGTGACCAGCCGCGGCGGCTCGCCGAAATTCTGCCTCGCCGGCGAGGACTGCGAGGGCTACGTGCTCGCCGCCGCGGCGACCGACGTCTCGACCCGGCTGGTCGGCGCGTTGCCGAAGCCCGCGGTGGTGCCGCGCACCGACCACCCGGTCGGCACCCTGTTCCGCGACTGCACCGACTGCCCGGAGATGACCGTGCTGCCGGCCGGCAAGCTGCTCCTCGGCTCGGCCGCGACCGAGGCCGGCCACGACGCCTCCGAGGCGCCGCAGGTCGCCGTGACGATCGCCCGGCCGTTCGCGGTCTCGACCCACGAGATCACCTTCGACGACTGGGAGACCTGCGCGCTCGAGGGCGGCTGCCCCTCGACGCCGCCGAAGGACGCCGGCTGGGGCCGCGGCAAGCGGCCGGTGATCTACGTCGGCCACAAGGACGCCGAGGCCTACGTCACCTGGCTGTCGGCCGCCACCGGCCGGCGCTACCGGCTCCTGTCGGAGGCGGAATGGGAATACGCCGCCCGCGGCGGCACCACCGGCGCCTACGCCAGCGGCGACAGGCTCGCCAAGGGCTCGGCCAACGTCGACTTCTCGCTCAGCGGCGATCTCGCGCTCGCCGGCGCCTACGAGGGCCGCACCGCCGAGGTCGGCAGCTTCGCGCCCAACCCGTTCGGGCTCTACGACGTCCACGGCAACGTGGCGGAATGGGTCGCCGACTGCTGGACGCCGAACCACCAGGGCGCGCCCACCGACGGCAGCCCGCGCGGCGGCGACTGCGGCCGCCGCGTCGTCAAGGGTGGCGCGTGGTACTTCGAGCCCGCCGCCGCCCGCGTCGCCGCGCGCACCAGCTACCCCGAGGACAAGCGCCTCAACGTCGTCGGCTTCCGCATCGCCCGCGACATGGAGTGAGGCCGGGCTCGCGCCCGGCCCCCGTTCCCGTCCCGACTGCCGGTGTTCAGAAGCTCCGCATCAGCGAGTTGGCGCTCTCGCTGATCAGCGGCTTCTGCTCGAGGCCGAAGGACTTGCGCGCGGTCACGCGGACGTGGTGCGCGGTGTAGACGTAGAGTTCGACCGACTCGATCTTGCGGTCGCCGTTGCCGGTCGGATCGGCGTCGGCGGCGCCCGAGAGGCCCTCGAGCAGCCAGCGGGTGAACAGGCCGGTGCCGAGTTCGGGATCGACCAGGGTCTGCTGGTTGCGGTCGGCGGCGGTGAAGACCGAGAGGCCGGGGATCGGCTTCTCCGGCAGCACCGCGACGTCGGTGTCCGGCAGGTTCGGCGGGTCGACGAGGTCGCTCACCGAGGTCGGGAAGGAGGCCTCCAGCGCGACCGTCAGGCCGGGGGTGCCGAGCTTGCCGAGGGCTTCGTAGACGTCCTGCAGCGCCACCGCGGTCTCGGCGAGGCGAGCGGGGTCGGCGTCGACCGGCAGCAGGTAGGCCTTGCCGGTGGCGGGATCCGACAGGCCGTGGCCGGAGACGTAGAGGATCAGCGAGTTGGTCGGCTTGGCCTTGGCGAGGTCGCCGTCGGGCGCGAACAGTTTCAGGAGATCGGCGCGGGTGAGGTTGTCGCGCGCCACCACGGCGTTCGCGGGATAGCCGAGCCGGTCGGTCAGAAGCGCCTTGAAGGCGGCGGCGTCGCGCTCGGCATGGTCGTTGCCGGGAATGCCGGACTTGTAGCCGCCGAAGCCGAGCACCAGGGCGACCGAGCCCGGGGGCGGCGGCGGCGTCGCGGCCGGCGAGAAGGCGAGCACCTTCTCCACCGTGGTCGCGACCGGCACGCCGACGTATTCGGGCGCGCGGCAGTAGTTCTGGCCGTCGGTCGGGCAGAAGGAGCGGCCGGTCAGGCGCTCGAGGCGCAGCACCTCGGCCGGCGGCATCCAGCCGGTGACCTCGATGCAGCTCTCCGGGCACCAGGCGACGCCGTTGGCCCTGGCGAGGGCGTCGAGGTCGGCCTTGGAGCGCAGCGTGCCCTTCGGGCGCGGCAGACAGCCGGCGTTGCAGGCGACGACGCCGGCGGGCTTCTTGCCGTAGGCGCTGGTCATCAGCGCGACGAGGTCGGCGTCCATGCAAGGCGTGCCGCCCTCGTAGCCGGCGACGCCCGCGGGCGGCCGCTTGGCGACCTTCGGCGGCACCTTCTTCTGGGTGACCCGCTTCGGCGGCGGGGGCGCGGCCGGCGGCGGCTGGTCGACCACCTTCGGGGGCGGCGGCGGGGCGACGACGCAGAGCCCGTCGATCCGCGACAGCCCGGCCTCGCAGACGCAGCCGCCGGGTGTCTGGACCTCGCCGGTCGGGCACTTGGGGTTGGACAGGAACCAGAAGGTGGCGACGTCGAACGCGCCCGCGGGCCGCGACATCGGCGCCGCGTCGTCCGCGGCGCCCGGCCGTTCGGACGCCTCCGCCGGCGCCACGACCAGTGCGGCCAACGCCGCGAACACCGTCACCCGTCGCCGAAAACCGGCCATGACCTGAAACATACCCGTCTCCCTCATCGCCGATACCGCGAAGCGGACGGCGCGCAGTCTAGACAAGAGAGGTTGCCAGGGAAACAACGCACGGCCGGGATTCGCGGAAAACCGGCCGTGCCATCGGAGGAACAGGCGATCGTCGCACGCGCGAGCCGGTAGAATTCCGAAGGCCCGCGGCCCGCGACGATCCCGGATCGCCGGGCCGTCGCGGCGGCGTCAGTCGAACAGGCTCGACACCGACTGCTCGGCGGCGGTGCGCGCGATCGCCTCGCCCATCAGCGGGGCGATCGAGATGGTTCGCAGCTTCGGCGACTGCGCCTGCGCGGCCGTGGCCTGGATCGAATCGGTGACCACCATCTCCTTCAGGCGGGAATCGCCGATGCGGGCGACCGCGCCGCCGGAGAGCACGCCGTGGGTGGCGTAGGCGGTGACCGAGCGGGCGCCCTTGGCGAGCAGCGCGTCGGCGGCGTTGCAGAGCGTGCCGCCGGAATCGACGATGTCGTCGACCAGGATGCAGTCGCGGCCGTCGACCGAGCCGATGATGTTCATCACCTCGGACTCGCCCGGGCGCTCGCGGCGCTTGTCGACGATGGCGAGCGGGGCGTCGATGCGCTTGGCGAGCGCGCGGGCGCGCACCACGCCGCCGACGTCCGGCGAGACCACCACCACGTTGTCGACCGCGTAGCGCTCCTTGATGTCGCGCACCAGCACCGGGGCGGCGAACAGGTTGTCGGTCGGGATGTCGAAGAAGCCCTGGATCTGGCCGGCGTGCAGGTCGAGCGTCAGCACGCGGTCGACGCCGGCGTGGGTGATCAGGTTGGCGACCAGCTTGGCCGAGATCGGCGTGCGGCCGGAGGAGCGGCGATCCTGGCGGGCGTATCCGAAATAGGGCAGCACCGCGGTGATGCGCTTGGCCGAGGAGCGGCGCAGCGCGTCGGTGAGGATCAGCAGCTCCATCAGGTTGTCGTTGGCCGGGAAGCTGGTCGACTGGACGACGAAGACGTCCTCGCCGCGCACGTTCTCCAGGATCTCGACGAAGATCTCCTGGTCCGCGAAGCGGCGGACGGACGTCTTGGTCAGCCCGAGATCGAGATAGTCGGCGATCGCTTCGGAGAGCGGCCGATTGGAGTTGCCGGCGACGAGCTTCATCGGTGGGGACCTCGGATTGCGGACCGGGCGGGACAGTCCGCGGGCGTCCCCGGCCACGTTTCGCGCGGGGTCTTATCACCCGCGACCGGTCGCGTAAACCGCCGTCGGCGGCGGTTTCCCATGCGCCGATGGTCGCGACGGCCCGGTCGCGCGCCGCCCGTCAGATCGCCCGGCCCGGCTGCGGCGCGGCCGCCACGGCCGCCGGCGGAGCGCCCGCGGCGGGACGCTGGTTCACCCAGGCGTAGACCTGCTCGACCGTGCGCGCGGCCACCGCCGCCAGCACCTGGTCGCCGACACCGGACCACGGATCGGCCTCGGCGGTCGAGGCGACCTCGACGCCGGTGATGCGGTGCAGGCGGTTGTTGTTGGCGTCGACGATGTCCCAGACGTAGGTGACGTTGACGCCGGCGTCGCCGCCGACCGCCGACAGGAAGCCGAGCAGGCGGTAGCTCGCGGTCGGGTCGCCGCGGCGCACCAGGGTGAGGTTGCGGCCCTTGGCGTAGGTGGCGATCTCGCGGGCGAGGGTGTCCTGCTTGTTGGTGGGCACGCCGAGGATCTGGTCGAAGCGGAACGAGGCCTGGGCCGCCGGCACCGGCGGCGGGTTCGGCCGGGTCGCCTCGGGCGGGGCGGCGACGGTCGGCGCCGTGACGTCGCGCCCGGCGCCGGTCCGGCCGGCGCCGCCGGCCTGACAGGCGGCGAGCACGAGGGCGGCGAGGAGGGCCGTGGCGACGCGTCCGCGTCCGACGACGCGACCGGCCGGCCGCCCCAGATCTGCGTTCATGCCTGTCCTCCCGCCGGCCCGGGGCCGATTTCCCCGCTGCGACGACCGTTTGTGGACGACGCGGCGTCCGCGTTCAAGCCCCGCGCGAAGCGAAGGACCCGCATTTCAGCCGACCACCGGCAGCGCGAGCGGCAACCGCGACAGCGGTTCCGGCGCGCCGGTGGTGGTGAGGTAGCTGCGGCCGACGCACATCGCCGTGCCGCTGTCGGAGTCCATCAGGATCATGTGCGCGAACAGCACCATGCCCGGCACCACCGCGGCGGGGTTGTCGCGGTAGAACATCGGCCACTCCATCCAGCTCGGCGTGAAGCGGGCGCCGAGCGAATAGCCGCAAGCGGCGAGGCGGTGCGCCGCGAGGCCGCGGGCGTCCATCGCCGCGGCGTGGGCGTCGAAGACGTCGCCGAAGCTGCGGCCGGGCACCATCGCCGTCTCGACGGCGGCGAGCGCGTCGAGCGCGGCGGCGTGCAGTTCGACGTGGCGCGGCCGCGGCCGTCCCACCACCACCGTGCGCATCAGCGCGGCGTGGTAGTGCCGCCAGACCCCGGCGAACTCCAGCGTCAGCTGGTCGTCGGCGGCGAGGATGCGCCGGCCGCTCTTGTAGCGGCAGAGCAGGGCGTCCTCGCCCGATCCGATGATCACCTCGTTGCCGGGATAGTCGCCGCCGGCGGCGAAGATCGAGCCCTGCAGGGCGGCGAGCACGCGGCCCTCGTCGGCGCCCGGGCGGATCTCGGCCATGGCGGCGTCGAAGGCGTCGTCGGCGAGGGCGGCGGCCTTGCGCACGAAGGCGATCTCGGCCGGCGACTTCACCACTCTGAGGGCCGGCACGAGGTCGGAGGCGTCGACCAGCTCGCCGCGGCCGGCGAGACCCGCGTCGAGGGCGCGGCCGTTCTTCGCCGTCAGCCCGTGGGTGTCGTACTCGACGCCCAGCCGGCCGCCGAGGAGCCCGAGGTCGGCGAGCATGTCGGCGAGCTGCGCCACCGGGCCGGCGTCGGCGCGGTCGACCCAGACGCGGACGTCGGCGATGTCAGAGGTGTGGCGGGCCTGCCGGAGGTCGGCCGAGCGTGTCAGCAGCGCCATCCGGCCGTCGGCGCCGACGGCGAGGCACTGGAAGAAGCAGAAGCCGAAGGTGTCGTAGCCGGTCGCCCAGTACATCGATTCCTGGGCGAACATCAGCAGGCCGTCGAGGCCGCGGGCGCGGATCGACGCCGTCAGCGCGGCGCGCCGGGCGGCGTATTCGGCCTCGTCGAAGTGCAGCGCCATGGCCGGCTCCCTCAGGTGGGTTCGAGCACGATGCCGGAGAGATGGCGGCCGTAGTCGGGCTCGCCGCGGTGGGTCGTCCGGCGGTAGGAGAAGAAGCGCGCCTCGTCGGAATAGGTGCAGAGCCCGAGGTCGGCGACGGTGCCGACGCCGGCGCGGGCGAGGCGGAAGGCGATGTAGGCCGGCAGGTCGAACAGCGCGTGGCCGTCCCGGCCCGACGGCCGGAACCAGCGTTCGACCTCCTCGCCGGCGGCGGCGAAGCGGCCGACGAATTCCGGGCCGACCTCGTAGGCCGCCGCCGAGATCATCGGTCCCACGACGGCGCGGATCCGGCCGCGTTCGGCGCCGAGCCGCTCCATCGCGTCCACCGTCGCCTCGAGCACGCCGCCGAAGGCGCCTTTCCAGCCGGAATGGGCGGCGCCGACAACCCGCGCGTCGGCGTCGGCGAACAGCACCGGGCCGCAGTCGGCCGACGACACCGCGATCGCGAGGCCCGGCCGGTCGGTGACGAGGGCGTCGGCCTTCGGGTTGTCCTCCGGCGCCCACGGGGCGGTGGCGTGGACGACGTCAGGGGAGTGGACCTGATGGCAGGTCACCAGCGCGTCGCGGCCGACGCCGAGCGCCTCGGCGATCCGGCCGCGGTTCTCCAGCACCCGATCCCGGTCGTCGGCGGAGCCGAGGCCGGTGTTGAGGCTGCCGTAGATCCCCTCCGAGACGCCGCCGGCGCGGGTGAACCAGCCGTGCCGGATGCCGGGGAGGTCGGCGAGCGCCGGGGCGGTGATCATCGTCGACATCGAGGCCCTCCGAATCGGCGGCGATGGTGGCAGAGCGGCCGGCGCTGTCAAATCGCGACGGCGTCGAAGCCGGGCACGTTCAGGCCGCCCGTCACCGCCATCACCTTGAACAGCGTGCCCATCTCCTCCGGGCCGGCGAGGCGCTCGACCGCGGCCACGATCGTCTCGCGCTCGCGCTCGGAGCGGCCGGCGCCGAGCCGGCCGGCGCGTTCGAGCAGGCCCATGGAGAGCAGGAACTCGCCCTGGGTCACCGGTCCGTGCACCCGCGCCCCGGCGGCGCGGCAGGCGCGGGCGAGGGCGCCGAAGTCGACGTGGGCGGTGAGGTCGGCCTCGCCGGGGGCGGCGAGCGCGTCGGCGTAGGCGTGGCGGCGGACCGCCTGCAGCGTGTCGCCGAAGCCGCTCTCGGCGTGGCCGTAGTCGATCGCGAGCAACGCGCCGCCCTCGGCGGCGATGCGGGCGGCGAGCCGCGCCGCGATCGCCTCGGCGGCAAGGTTGACCTCGGCGACGGCGCCCTCGGGCGCGGCCTCGGCGCCGGGCGGCAGCAGCGCCGGGTCGACCGTGCCGGCGGCGAGGCCGAAGGCGAGGCCGCCGTCGTCCGAAAGGCCGACGCGCCGCTCGGCCCAGCCGCCGCCGGCGCGCACGAACTGGCGGATCGGCAGCGCGTCGAAGAACTCGTTGGCGACCACGATCGCCGGCCCCGGCGGCAGGGTCGCGACGTCGGCGTGCCACGTCGGCGCGGCGAGACCGGCGAGGCTGGCGGCCTGCACTTGGCGCAGGTGCGGGCTGGTCTCGACGAGGTGGACGTCGGCCGCCGCGAGGAAATCCGGCGCCAGCCGGGCGGCGCGCAGGAGGTCGCGCATCAGCGTGCCGCGGCCCGGGCCGAGCTCGACGAGCCGGACCGAGGCCGGCGCGCCGAGGGCGGCGTGGACGGCGAGGCACCAGATCCCGATCAATTCGCCGAACATCTGGCTGATCTCGGGCGCCGTGACGAAGTCGCCGGTGGCGCCGAAGGGATCGCGGGTGGCGTAGTAGCCGTGTTCGGGATCGCCGAGCGCCAGCGCCATGTAGTCGGCCACCGGGATCGGCCCGGTCGCCGCGATCAGGGCGCGGATGCGCTCGCCGAGCGGGTTCACGGCCCCGGCCCCGCGGACGGGCCGGCGGTGCGGCCCGAGACGGCGAGCGCGATCATCGCGAGGCCGACGAAGCCCATCGCCGCCGACAGCACCATGCCCATGGTGACGACGTCGAAGGCGAGGTAGCCGACCTGCGGGTCGGGCTCGCGGAAGAACTCGACGACGATGCGCGCGAGGGCGTAGCCGACGCCGAACAGGCCCGTGACGAGGCCCGGCCGCTTCAGCGCCGGCGTGCGCCAGACCACCAGCGTCAACACCACGAACAGCACCAGCCCCTCGAGCCCGGCCTCGTAGATCTGGCTCGGGTGACGCGGCACGTCGCCGCCGCGCGGGAACACCACCGCCCAGGAAACGTCGGTCGGGCGGCCGTAGAGCTCGCCGTTGACGAAGTTGGCGAGCCGGCCGAGCAGCAGCCCGATCGGCACCGCAGCGGCGGCGGCGTCGAACACCGACCAGAAGTTCAGCTTCCG
Organism: Oharaeibacter diazotrophicus; assembly: GCF_004362745.1. Classification (NCBI taxonomy): domain Bacteria; kingdom Pseudomonadati; phylum Pseudomonadota; class Alphaproteobacteria; order Hyphomicrobiales; family Pleomorphomonadaceae; genus Oharaeibacter; species Oharaeibacter diazotrophicus. The sequence continues at coordinate 362,418 of NZ_SNXY01000010.1, forward strand.
GCCGCGGGCGAACAGGATCATCGCCAGCGCCGCGCCGGTCATGCCGCCGTGGAACGACATGCCGCCGTCCCACACCTTCACGATCTCGAGCGGGTCGGAGAGATAGTAGTCCAGGTTGTAGAAGGCGACATAGCCGAGCCGGCCGCCGAGCACGACGCCGAAGGTGATCCAGACCAGGAGGTCGTCGACGCCGAGCGCGTCCATGCGGGGGCCGGCCGGCCACAGCCGATCGGTCGCCACGAGGCGGCGGACGTACCACCAGCCGAACAGCAGGCCGGCGACGTAGGCGAGCGCGTACCAGCGGATCGCGAAGGGCCCGAAGGAGACGAGGATCGGATCGATCGCCGGGAAGGGTATCACCAGGATGGGCATCGCACCTGCCGTCGGGAGCGGGGGCTCCACGTCGCGGCGAGGTATCCCGCGACCGGCCGGCGCCGTCAACCGCAGCGCGCCGGCACCCCCAACAAGGTTACGTAAGTCCAACGGATTTTCCATATCGCGCATTTTGCTGCTATCTTGCGCGCGTGGCTGCGGGGGTATCACTTGCCATCCGCCATGTTCCGGGGGTTCCATGTCGTTCAATCGTATCAGCGCCGCCGTCGCGGTCGCCGTGCTCGTCGTGTCGGCCGTTCCGGCGGTCGCGCTCGACCGTCACGTCAAAATCGTGAACAAGACCGACTTTTCGATCGTCGAGTTCTATGCTTCCAGCGTCGGCCAGGACAACTGGGAGGAGAACATCCTCGGCAACGACGAAGTGCCGCCGGGCGGCAACGTCAACGTCAACATCGACGACGGCACCGGCTACTGCAAGTACGACCTGAAGGTGGTGTTCAGCGACGGCGACGAGGTCGTCAAGAACGCCATGAACGTCTGCGAGGTCGGCACTTTCACGATCAACTGAGCCGTCGGACGCCACCCGCCGCGCGAGGGGATCGCGCGGCGGGTGGCGTCCGTCCGGATCGCGACCGGCTCGTCCGCGCGGGGCCCGACTTGATCGCGGCCCCGCGCGGCGCCACATAGGGGGCGCCGCGCGATCGGGGCGCGGGCGAAGCGGAGAGCCGTGATGACGCACACCCAGGGCCGTCTGTTCGACGAGTTCGCCAAGCTCATGAACGACGCCGCCGGCGTCGCCCAGTCGGCCCGCCGCGAGGTCGAGACCGCGATGCGCTCGCAGGCCGACCGCGTCGTCTCCGAACTCGACCTCGTCCGCCGCGAGGATTTCGAGATCGTCCAGGCCCTCGCCGCCAAGGCGGTCGCCGAGGTCGAGCGCCTCGCCGCCCGCGTCGCCGACCTCGAGGCGCGCCTCGCCGTCCGCGACGTCGCCGAGCCCGTTCCGGGCGTCGAGCCGCACGGCACCACGCCCGACGGGGCGAGCGGCGGCGCCTGACCCCGTCTTTCGACATCCACGACCGGACTCGGCCGCGGTCCCTCGGGAACCGTGGCCGAAACGCCATGCGTCCACCGCTTTTTCACCGCGTGCGCAGTGCGGTCGTTCCAAAGCGACGAATCTGCTCCATATTGGGCCCAATCGAGATTCGCGCCCCGGCTCCGGCCGTCGGGCGCCAGGGTTGGCCCCATTTCCGCGGTTCCGCCCCGTCGCGGGCCGCGGGATCACCCGGACGGCCGTCCGCACCCTCCATCCGGTGGGGCGGCCGACGGATCGATTGGGTTCGGAAAACCTCCGGGACGCACCACCCGGAAAGGGCCGATCCCGTTCGCAAAGCGCGAGCTGCGGAGCAGCCGCAACCCTGGAGGTCGATCGTGACCCTCATCGATGTCAACTCCGAACGGCCGGGCAACCCCGTCGACACCATCGAGGTCATCGCCGCGCAGAACGACTGGACGTTCGAGCGCTCCGGCGACGACGAGATCACGGTGTCGATCCAGGGGAACTGGTGCGACTACCACGTCTCCTTCTCCTGGATGGAGGAGATCGAGGCCCTGCAGCTCGCCTGCGCCTTCGACATCAAGGTCCCCGAGACGCGCCGCACCGAGGTGACGCGTCTGCTGGCCCTCATCAACGAGCAGATGTGGATCGGCCACTTCGACCTCTGGCAGGCCGAGGGCGTGGTGATGTACCGCCACGCGCTGCTGCTCGCGGGCCAGATCGAGGCCAGCGACGAGCAGATCGGCGCCATGCTCGAGCACGCGCTCGAGAGCTGCGACCGCTTCTACCAGTCGTTCCAGTTCGTGGTCTGGGCCGGCAAGAGCGCCCGCGAGGCGCTCGACCACGCCCTGATCGAGACGGTCGGCGAGGCCTGAGCGACCGCCGTTTCACCAGGGATGCGAACACCCGAGCCCGGCGGTCCCCCGACCGCCGGGCTTCTTCTTGGGCGCTCGTGCCGCCGTGCCACGGGCTTGTGCGCACGCGCCCGGAACGGCTAGATCGGCCCGAGACCCCGTTTCGATCAGGTGGAGTGCCATGGCCCTGTCCGCGATTTCGTCCCTCGTGCTCGTCGGCGCCGGCAAGATGGGCGGCGCCATGCTGGCGGGCTGGCTCGACCGCGGCCTGCCGGCGGCGGCCGTCACGCTGGTCGATCCCGCGCTCGGGCCGGAGATGGCCGACCTCGTCGCCCGCCACGGCCTCGCGCACGCCACCACCGTCGAGGGCCTCGCGGCGCCGGCGGTGCTGGTGCTGGCGGTGAAGCCGCAGATGATGGCCGGCGTGCTCGCCGCGGTCGCGCCCGTGGTCGGGCCGGAGACGGTGGTGGTGTCGGTGGCGGCGGGCACCACGCTCGCCACCCTCGGCGGCGCGCTCGGCGACGGGCCGATCGTCCGAGTGATGCCGAACACGCCGGCGCAGGTCGGACAGGGCATGTCGGTCGGCGTCGGCAATGCCGCGGTCGGGCCGGAGCAGCGCGCCGTGGTCGACGCGCTGATGCGGGCGGTTGGCGCGACCGCCTGGATCGACGACGAGGGCCTGATGGACGCGGTCACCGCGGTGTCGGGTTCCGGGCCGGCCTACGTCTTCCTGCTCGCCGAGGTACTGGCCGCGGCCGGCCGCGCCGCGGGGCTGCCGGCGGATCTGGCGGCGCTGCTCGCGCGGCAGACGGTGTCCGGCGCCGGCGCGCTGCTCGCCGCCTCCGAGCTCGACCCGGCGACGCTGCGTCGCAACGTCACCTCGCCCGCCGGCACCACCGCGGCGGCGCTCGCCGTGCTGATGGCCGACGACGCGCTGCAGCCGCTGATGACGGCCGCGGTCGCCGCAGCGGCGAAGCGCGGGCGCGAACTCGCCGGCTGAAGCATCGGCGAGGATTGGCGACGAACCGACGGCGGAAAAGCACCGGCGGACCGAGCCCGCCGACTTTTGAAACAGGCTCTGAACCCTTCCGCACGGCGCCCGCCCGCCCATATGTTCCGGGGACCACACCGTCCACGGGAGACCCGGACATGAGCGAGGATACCGCCGTCACCGACCGCATCGTCGACGCCTTCCTCGGGCGGCTCGCGACCACGCCGCTCGGCGCGATCGAACTCGCCGACGTCGCGCGCGACGCCGACGTCGGCCTCGAGGCGCTCCGGGCGCATTTCGACGGCAAGCTCGCGATCCTCGCCGCCCACGCGCGGCGGGTCGACCTCGCGGTGCTCGCCCGCCACGACCCGGCGATGGCCGGCGAACCGGCGCGCGACCGGCTGTTCGACGTGCTGATGCGCCGTCTCGACGCGCTCGCGCCGCATCGCGACGCCATGCGGATGCTGGCGCGCTCGGTGACGCGCGATCCGCTGCTCGCGGCCGCGATCGGCCCGATCGCGGTGCGCTCGATGACCTTCATGCTGTCGGAGGCGGGCATCCCCGCGGCCGGTCCGGCCGGCCGGCTGAGGGCGCGCGGACTCGCGCTCGCCTGGGTCCGCATCCTCGACGTCTTCGTCGACGACCACGACCCCGGCCTCGCCCGCACCATGGTGGCGGTCGACAAGGCGCTCCGGCGCGGCGAACAGGCCGAGGACCTGTTCGACCGCGCCAAGCGGGCCGCCTGCCGGTTCGGCGGCGGTTTCGGCCGCGGCCGGCGCCGCGGCAGCGCGACGGCGGAGGACGTCTCCGCCGGTGCGGGGATCTGAGGATCGGGATGCCCCGCTCCGGGGCGTCACCGTCCGTGTCACATCGCGGTCGGCTCGAAGGTGGCGACCTTGACCGCGTCGGCGTCGGCGGTGCAGGCGACGCGGATCGCCGAGCCGGCGCCGGTGGCGAGTTCGGCGACGTCGGCGGCGGCGACGGTGAAGGCGACGCGGGTCGGCTCGACCGCGAGCGTCTCGTCGTCGCGCTCGGCGACCACCAGCGTCATCCGGCAGGCCTCGCCGGTGCTCTCGAACCAGCCGACCACGTGCTTGGAGCCGGCGGTCTCGCTGATCGCGGCGAACGGGGCGTAGGCGTGCACGCCGGCGACCGAGGGGTGCATCTCGGCGGCGGCGACGGCGGCGGTGCCGGCGAGGAGAGCGGCGAACAGGGCGGCGACGGTCTTGGTCATGATGGCTCCGGGGGATCGGGATCGCTGGGGATTTTCGTTCTTGCGCCGGTCGCTGTCGCGTCGCCGGCCTCGGGATCCGCTTACGGTCCGCTTTCCCCGGACTTCGTCCCGGTTCGGTGGATTTTTCCGCGGCTCCGCGTCTCGCCGCCGCCTTTTCCCCGCCCGGGCGATCGTCTAGGACTTGGGCGACACAGCCCCCCGAGGAGACCCCGCCCGTGACCGAGACTTCCGCCGCCGCGCCGACCATCGGCTTCGACGACTTCCTCAAGGTCGACGTCCGCGTCGGCCGCATCGTCGCGGCGGAGGTTTTCAAGGAGGCGCGCAAGCCGGCGCTCAAGCTCACGATCGACTTCGGGCCCGAGATCGGCGTCAAGAAGTCGTCGGCCCAGATCCGCGTCCACTACGAGCCGGAGGCGATCGTCGGCAAGCTGGTGTTGGCGGTGGTCAACTTCCCGCCCCGCCAGATCGGCCCGATGCGCTCGGAGGTCCTGACCCTCGGCGTCCCCGACGCCGACGGCGCCGTCGTGCTGATCGGCCCGGACAAGGACGTGCCGATCGGCGGCCGGCTGTTCTGAGCCTTCACGCCTCCTCGGTCACCGCCGCGGTCTCGCCGTCGCCCTGGTCGGTGGCGGCCGCCTCGGCGAGCAGCCAGTCGACGAAGCGGTCGACCTCCGGTCGGGCGCGGCCGGTGTCGCGGCGCACCACGTGGTAGTTGGTGCGGTCGGTGACGACGATGCCGCTCGCCCGCACCAGCCGGCCGAGCGTGAGGTCGTCGGCGACCATGGCGAGATCGGCGATGGCGACGCCGCGGCCGCGTTCGGCGGCGCGCAGCGCCATGTCCATGGTGTCGAACCACTCGCCGCCGTCGGTCTCGGCCTCCGGGAAGCCCGCCTGCTTCAGCCAGAGAGGCCAGTCCGGCGCGCCGGAGCAGTGCAAGAGCAGCGCCCGCCGCAGCGCCGCCGGGGTGTCGAGCCGGCCGATCCGCTTCAGGTAGGCGGGCGAGCAGACCGGCGTCAGCCGTTCGCGGAACAGCGCGATCAGCCGTTCCGGCGGCCAGCGGTTCTCGTCCATGACGATGCCGACGTCGTGCTCGACGTCGTCGGGCGTCATCGATTCCCACAGCACGCTGACGCGGACCTTGAGATCGGGATGGGCCGATTCGAACGCGGACAGCCGCGGCAGCAGCCAGCGGGTGCCGAGGGTCGGCAGCACGCGGACACGGATCTCGGCCGGGCCCTTGCGGACCTCGTCGACGCCGCGCCGGATCGTCTCGAACGCCTGCCCCAGCGCCGACGCCAGCCGCTCGCCCGCCGGCGACAGCCGGACGCCGCGATGGACGCGGCGGAACAGGCCGACGCCGAGTTCGTCCTCGAGCACGCGGATCTGGCGGCTGACCGCGCTCTCGGTCACCGACAGCTCGTCGGCGGCGCGGTTGAGCGCGCCGAGCCGGGCGGCGGCTTCGAAGGCGCGCAGGGCGTTTAGGGAGGGCAGGCGCCGGGTGACCATTTGTCAACGGTTGAGTTTTCGGAATGTCAGGCCCGCGAAAAACCCGTTTGAAGGCCATCGCGACCTTGAGCATATTGCAAGCGACCGGTGACGTCATCCGCCATGGGTCGCCCGATGCGGCGACCGGCGGGGACACAGCCCCCACCAACGACCAGACCCGGACCACCGCCCCGCGCTCCGCCTCCCCGGAGCTTGCGCGAGCGGCGTCCGCGTCGCCAGGAGACCGCCATGTTCGCCCCGTCCGATCTCGCCCGCCGCTTCGCCACCTGGCGCGAGCGCGCCCGCTTCCGTGCCGCCCTGGCTCGGCTGGTCGAGGATCCGCATCTCGCCGCCGACGTCGGCTTCGACGTGCCGTCGATCCGCGCCGAGCGGGCGCGGCTGCCGTGGGAGCCGGTGCGGCTGCGCCGCGGCCCGGGCCTGCGTCAGGCCGTCGTCGACGCCCCGGCGTCGTCCGGCTTCGGCGGCATCGGCCTCAACCCGGCAGCCGCGCGACGCATCTGAGCCCGCCGAGCGGGCTCGCCGCCAGCGTGACGTCGCCGCCGTGGGCGCGCGCGACGTCGCGGGCGATGGTGAGCCCGAGCCCGGTGCCGGGGGCGTCCTGGTTGCGCGCCCGGTCGAGCCGGTAGAACGGGCGGAACACCGCCTCGCGTTCCTCGGCCGGGATACCCGGCCCGTCGTCGTCGACCACCACCTTCAGCCAGCCGCCACGGTGCTCCGCCGCGACGGCGACCTTGCCGTGTCCGTAGCGCACCGCGTTGCCGACGAGATTGCCGACGAGCCGCCGGAACGCGCCCGGCCGCACCGTCACCACCGGATCGCCGGAAAAACTCGCCTCGACCCGCCGCCCCTCGGGCTGGCGCGCCGCCACGTCGGCGATCACCGCCGCGACGTCGGTCGGCACCGCCGCCTCGTCGAGATCGCCGCGGGCGAAGGCGAGATAGGCCTCCAGCATCGCCTCCATCTCGTCGACGTCGCGCCGCATCGGCTCGACGTCCTCGCCCTCGCCGAGCAGCGCGAGTTCCAGCCGGAACCGGGTCAGCACCGTCCTGAGGTCGTGGCTGACGCCGGCGAGCATGGTGGTGCGCTGGTCGATCTGGCGCTCGATGCGTCGGCGCATTTCCAGGAAGGCGAGGGCGGCGCGGCGGACCTCGCGCGCGCCCTGCGGCGAGAAGGCGCCGATCGGCCGGCCCTTGCCGAAGGCCTCGGCGGCGTTGGCGAGCCGCTGGATCGGCTTGACCTGATTGCGGATGAAGATGATCGACAGCACGATCAGCACCACGCCGACCACGCCCATCCAGACCAGGAAGAAGTGCCAGTTGGCGGCGTAGGCGAGGTTGCGCGGGAAGGTGACGCGCAGCGTGCCGCGGTCGATCGGCACCCGGATCTCGATCGTCGTCGTCGCCTCGTCGATCGCCAGCGAGAACGGCCGGCCCAGCCGCGACCGCATCTCCGAGGACAGCGTCGAACCGAGCAGGCCGCCGGTGCGCGGCGCCGGCGCGAAGGCGCTCGCCGGCAGGACTTCGACCGACAGGTCGAGCCGGTTCGCGGCGACGCGCAGGATGGCGGCGACGTCGGTGCCCGGCGGCTGGTGCTCGACGAGGTCGACCACCGCCGCGATGTCGCGCACCACCGCCGACGACAGCCGCGCCGTCACCAGCGCCCAGTGCCGGTCCATGAACACGAAGGTCAGCACCGACAACAGCACCAGCATCGGCGTGACGACGATCATCAGCGAGCGGCCGAGCAGGCTCTTCGGCAGCACCTGGCCCATGGCGCCCGCGAGCGCGCGCCAGGAGCGCAGCACCGGCCGCGGCATCACCCGCGCGACGGCCCGGCGCAGCGCCCGTGCGCAGCGGTCGCCGCGATCGAGCGCGCGCCCGACGACACCGGTCCCGACGCCGGCCTCGCCGCCGTCGTCGTCCGGGTCGTGGGACGGGCCGGCCACGCCGCTCACTCCCAGCGCAGCCGGTAGCCGACGCCGCGCACGGTCTGCAGGTGGACCGGGTTGGCCGGGTCGTCCTCGATCTTGCGGCGCAGCCGGTTGATCTGGACGTCGACCGCGCGGTCGCCGACGTCGGCGTCGGGGCCGGCGAGCTGGTCGCGGCCGACGATGCCGTCGGGTGCGGCGGCGAACTGGCCGAGCAGCTGGCGCTCGCGGTCGGTCAGGCGCACGACCTCGTCGCCGTCGCGCAGCTCCTCGCGGCGGAGGTCGTAGGCGAAGCGGCCGAAGCGCACGGTCTCGGGCGGCGTGGCCTTGGCCTCGGCGGGTCGGCGCTTCATCAGGTTGGCGAGCCGCAACAGGAGTTCGCGCGGCTCGAACGGCTTGGCGAGATAGTCGTCGGCGCCGGCCTCGAGGCCGCGGATGCGGTCGTCGGGGTCGCCGCGCGCCGTCAGCAGCAGGATCGGCACGTCGCGTTCGCGCTTCAGCGACGCCGTCAGCGACAGCCCGTCCTCGCCGGGCATCATGACGTCGAGCACCATCAGGTCGAAGTCGATCGCGGCGAGCTTGCGGCGCGCCTCGGCGGCGTCGCCGGCGCCGGTGACGCGGAAGCCGTTGTTGCCGAGATAGCGGCCGATCAGCTGGCGGATCCGGCTGTCGTCGTCGACGACGAGCACGTGGCCGGCGTCGTCGGAGGGCGGGCGCGGCGCCATCGCGGCATCACTCCGCGTCGTCGGCGACGGCGCCGCGCGGCGCGTCGGCGTCGATCATGCGGGCGAGGAAGTCGCGCACGGTGCCGCGGGCCTCGGGCGGCAGGCCGGCGAGCGCCCGGCCGAGCCGGGCCGACTGGCGCGCCGACAGTTCCAGCGCCAGCGCACGGCCGCGCTCGGTGGCGTGCAGCAGGCGCTGGCGGCGGTCGACCGCGCCCTGCTCCTGCTCGACGTAGCCCTTGTCGACCAGTTCCTTGAGGACGCGCCCGAGGCTCTGCTTGGTGATCCGCAGGGTGTCGAGCAGGTCGGTGACGCGCAGGCCCGGATTGCGCGACACGAAGTGCAGGACGCGGTGGTGCGCCCGGCCGAATCCGAAGCGGGCGAGCGTCTGGTCCGGCTCGCCGACGAAGTCGCGATAGGCGAAGAACAAGAGTTCGATCAGCTCGAAGTCGATCGTCGCGGCGTCCGGCGCGAGCACGGCCGGCGCGGCGGGGCGCGCCGTGGTGGCGTCGGCGGCGAAATTTACGTCAGCCATGTTGACTTATTCGGGTTCGTTTGTTACTTGAGGATCCGTCACGGCGAAAGGATCGGTCGCGCGAGCGTCGATCCGGCCCCGAAGAGCCCGCTGCCGTTCCCGATCCGGGAGCGAACCATAGCCGGCCCGATGCCGCGACGCAAAACATGGGTCACGAACGGCGCATCCCCGTGGGAGCGCCTCGCGCGCCCGGGCGACCCGCCGCGACGGCGGGCGCCACAACGGCGGTCGGCCGGTGCCGACCCGACAACGGGAAGTGGGAGAAGATCATGGCGAGCGTTCCCTTCGACAGCCGCGACGGTGTCATCTGGTTCGACGGCCAATTCGTCGACTGGAAGGACGCCAAGGTGCACGTGCTGACCCACGGCCTGCACTATGCCAGCGCCGTGTTCGAGGGCGAGCGCGCCTACGGCGGGGCGATCTTCAAGTCGCGCCAGCACGCCGAGCGCCTGATCGAGTCCGGCCGCATCCTCGGCTTCAAGGTCCCGTACTCCGTCGACGAGATCGTCGCCGCCAAGGACGAGACGCTGGCGCGCATGGGCTTCGAGAACGCCTACGTCCGCCCGATCGCCTGGCGCGGTTCGGAGATGATGGGCGTCTCGGCGCAGAACAACACCATCCACCTCGCGATCGCCGTCTGGGAGTGGCCGAGCTACTTCAAGCCGGAGGAGCGCCTGAAGGGCATCCGCCTCGACATCGCCGAGTACCGCCGCCCGGACCCGAAGACGGCGCCGTCGCGCTCCAAGGCCGCCGGTCTCTACATGATCTGCACGATCAGCAAGCACGCGGCCGAGGCCAAGGGCTACGCCGACGCGATGATGTACGACTATCGCGGCTACGTCGCCGAGGCGACCGGCGCCAACATCTTCTTCGTCAAGGACGGCAAGGTCCACACCCCGACGCCGGACTGCTTCCTGAACGGCATCACCCGGCAGACCGTGATCGAACTCGCCGGCCGCCGTGGGATCGAGGTGGTCGAGCGCCACATCATGCCGGAGGAGCTGGGTGGCTTCACCGAGTGCTTCATCTGCGGCACCGCCGCCGAGGTCACCCCCGTGTCGGAGATCGGCCCGCACGTCTTCAAGCCGGCGACGATCACCGAAACGCTGATGAACGACTACATGGCCGAAGTGCAGCCGAAGCCCGCCGCCGTCGCGGCGGAGTGATCCCGAAACGCCCCGCGCGCCGGCTCTCCGCTCGGCGCGCGGGGACTTTTCCTCACCCCCGCCCTCAGCGGTTGTCGCCGTCGAGCAGGCGGCCGAGACCGCCGAGGAGCGAGCCCTCGCCCTGGCCGCCGCCGCCGGTCTGCGGCGCCGCCGCCCACATCCGGCCGGCGAAGCGCGAGAACGGCAGCGACTGCAGCCAGACCGTCCCGGGCCCGGTCAGACGGGCGAAGAACACGCCCTCGCCGCCGAAGATCATCGACTTGATCGAGCCGGCGCGCACGACGTCGAAGTCGACGCCGGCGGTGTAGGCGGCGACGCAGCCGGTGTCGACGTGGAGTTCCTCGCCGGGCGCGAGCTCGCGCTGGACCAGCGTGCCGCCCATGTGCACGAACACCCAGCCGTCGCCGTCGAGGCGCTGCATCACGAAGCCCTCGCCGCCGAACAGGCCGGTCATGATCCGGCGCTGGAAGGCGATGCCGAGCGAGACGCCCTTGGCGGCGGCCAGGAACGAGTCCTTCTGGCACACCAGCGTGCCGCCGACGGTGTCGAGCTTGATCGCCAGGATGTGGCCCGGGAACGGCGCGGCGAAGGCGACGCGCGCCTTGCCGGAGCCCTCGTGGGTGAACACGGTGGTGAACAGGCTCTCGCCGGTGATCAGCCGCTTGCCGGCACCCATCAGCTTGCCGAGGAGGCCGCCGCCGGCGCCCGAGCCGTCGCCGAACACGGTGGTCATGGTCACCGACGGCGCCTTGAACATCATCGCGCCGGCCTCGGCCACCGCGCTCTCGCCGGGATCGAGCTCGATCTCGACGAACTGCATCTCGGCGCCCTTGATCTCGAAGTCGATGTCGTCGGCACCGCCGCCGGCGGTGTGCCGGGCGACGGGAACGGACGGAACGGATCCCCAGACCATTGCCTGCTCTCCTCTCTTCCCGCGGCAACGGTCGCCGACGCGCGTGGTCGCCGGCGACCGCCAGGACTCAGACCTTCACCCGGGTCGCCTCGAAGGCCGGGACGGCGGCGGCGAAGGCGTCGAGCCATTCCACCAGCCGCGGATGCTCCGCACGCCAGGTGCCGTCGAAACGGAAGTCGAGGTAGCCGAGCGCGCAGGCGAGCGCGATGTCGCCGATCCAAACGCGGCCCTGCGGCGGCGGCGCGGCCTCGAGCGCGGCCACCGCCCGCTCGATCTTGCCGACCTGATGGGCGTCCCACTTGGCGCTGCGCTCGCCTTCGGCGCGCATGGCCACCTCGTAGCGGCGCAGGATGGCGGCGTCCATGATGCCGTCGGCGGTCGCCTGCAGCACCAGCGCCGGGAAGCGCTCGGCCGGGTCGGTCGGCAGGATGCGGCCGCCGCCGGCGACGTGGTCGAGATATTCCACGATCACCCGGCTGTCGTAGAGGCAGGTGCCGTCGGCGGTGATCAGCGCCGGGATCTTGCCGAGCGGGTTCTCGCGGCGGATCGAATCCGCGGGGTCGTTGGTGTCGGTGACCTTGACCGTGATGCGGTCGGAGAGGCCGAGCACCGCGGCGGCGATCTTGACCTTGCGGCCGAAGGGCGAGGGCGGCGAGGAGCGGAGGACGAAGTCGGTCATTCTGGCTGTGGTCCTGCGGGGGTCACGGGGTGGGTGTGGGAAAGACGGGGCGCAGCGGGCCGGGATCGGCGCCGCAGCGGTCGGCGGCCTCGAAGCGGTCGAGGCGGTAGGCGTAGGCGTCGAAGCTCCAGGTGCCGCGGCCGGCGCAGCCGCCGGGATCGCGGGTGCCGCCGGCGAGCCGGGCGCCGTCGAGTTCGACGTCGTCGAGCGTGTCGGTGCCGAACCAGCCGAGCCGCGGCGACCAGCCGGCGAAGACCAGGAGGTGCATGCCGCCGATCTCGCCGCTCTCGATCTCGTAGAGCCGGAACGCGGTCCGGCCGGCCGAGCGGAAGCAGGGCAGGGCGTAGACGGTGGCGGTGTCCGACACCGAGGCGACGATCGGCGCCACGGCGGCGAGGTCGGCCGAGTCCGCCGCCTCGCAGCCGCTCGCCACCGCGTGCCACTCGGCGAGCCGCGGCGGCACGCCGGCGCCGGCCACCAGCGCGCGGCGGTCGACCGCGGGCGCCGGCTCCAACCCCTCGGGTCGGCCGAAGCGGCGGTCGCCGACGACGCGGCGCTGGACGTCGTCGATGGCGTCGAGCGCGTCGGCGAGGCCGCGCAGGCGGAACACGTCGGTGTGCGGCGCGCCGGCGACGTCGACGTAGGAGAAGCGCAGCGACGCCCCGGTGAAGAGCCGCACCACCAGCCGGTCCAGCGCCGACTGCGACAGCACGTAGAAGTCGGTCGGCGCGACGAAGGGAGCGTAGTCGGCGATGGGCTGCAGCCGGACGCCGACGCCGTTGTCGACCGTCACCGCCACCGGGCGGTCGCGGTCGGCGAGGGCGCCGAGCGTGGCGATCGACAGCGTCCAGCGCGCCCGCGAGGCCGGGCCGCGAGCGATCCGGAGCACGCTGCCGGGTCCGTCGCCCTCGGCACGGATCGAGGCGGTGCAGGCGCGGGCGTCGTCGCAGCGGATCTCGACGCCGCCGAAGCGCTCGACCACGTCGGCCGCGGCGGGCGGCGCGGCGGCGAGGAGCAGCAGGATGGCGGCGGCCCGGGCGAGGGCGGACATGGCGGGCCTCAGCGCACCGGCGGCATCGTGACGGACGCCTTGCGGCAGCCGCGGGCGTCGACCTCGCGGCAGTCGGTGAAGGCGAGGTCGCGCGTCAGGCAGATCCGGACCTCGCGCAGGCGGCGGCCGTCGCAGGTCACCGCGACGCCGTCGGCGGCGAGCCCCGGGTTGGCGTCGCGGAACGCCCGCTCCACCGCGGCCGGCGCGACGGTGCGGTAGCGGTCGACCTTGGCGAACTCGGCGGGCACCGTCACCGCCGCGCGGGCCCGGCGCACCAGCGCCAGGTAGTCCGTCGAGGACAGGCCCGAGCAGGTGCCGTGCTTGGCCCATTCGTGCCGGACGAGGCCCGGGTCCGGCATGATGTCGAGCATCGCCTCGACCGCGTCGCGCGACGGCCGGTCGCGCCGGTCGGCGGCGCAGAAGTCCGGGTAGCCGCGGTCGTATTGCGGCCACAGGCCGTGGACCACGAAGGCGTAGGGTCGGCCGCCGTCGCATTGCGCCGAGCCCTCGTCGTCGGCGGCCGCCTCGCAGTAGGACGGCGACCACGACAGCGCCAGGACGTAGAAGTCGAAGTCGCCGGGCTTGCCGTCGGCCCGTGCCGCCGCCGGCGCCAGCACCGTGGCGGCGAGCGCTGCCGCGGCCACCGCCCGGCGTGCCGCCGAGGTCATTTCAGCACCCGGCAGTCGGCGTCGTAGACGCGGTAGTAGTCCTGGCGCGGCAGGCAGAACTCGACGCCCCAGCCGAGCGAGGCGAAGCCCTGGCGGGCCGAGATCACGTAATAGAGCCGGTCGTGCCGCCGCGGGCCGAGCACGGCGGTCGCCACGCAGTGGCGGTGGGCGATCGCGCTGACGAAGCGGACGCCCGGATAGCTCTGCCGCGGCGCGTCGACGGCCGCGATGCGGACGCCGTCGTGCCAAGTGTCGCGCTCGGCGGCGTTCTGGCGGGCGACGATGGTGGAGAGCACACCTGCGTCGTCGCAGGCGGGGATGCCGGCCTCCGCGACGCCGGCGCCCGGCGCGGCGAGATCGGCCGCGGCGGCGGCCGAGGTCAGGGCGGCGAGGACGGCGAGGGTCGCGGCGGCGCGCATCGGACGGCTCCGGTCGAAAGGTCGGGCCGAACGATGCGTCGGCGGCGCCGACCGGTCAAGGGCCGCCGCCGCAAGCGCCCGCCGCGGCGAGGCTTTCCGGCGCCGGAGAACATCGGCCGCCCGCGCGACGGTCCGGATCCGGGATGGACCGTCGCGAGGCCGGGATCACGCGTCCGCGGCGGGGCGGCCGTCCTCGTCGACCAGCCAGTCGACCCGGCCGCGGGCGCCGGGGCCGGCGGCGAGCAGTGCGGCGAGTTCGTCGATCACGCCGGCGATCTCGTCGGCGAGCGGCCAGGGCGGGTTGACCACCAGCATGCCGGCGCCGGCGAGCGGTCCGTCGACGGTCGGCCGGCGGATCCAGTGGTCGATCCGGAGCACCCGCCGCACCGGTCCGGCCGCGACCGCGGCGTGGAAGTCGGCGACGGCGCCGGCGCCCTTGGCGGGGTACCACAACAGCTGGACGCCGGTGGCGAAGCGGCGGTGGGCGTCGCGCATGGCGCGGACGAGGCGGTCGAACTCGCCGGCCTCCTCGAACGGCGGGTCCACCACCAGCACGCCGCGGCGCTCCTCGGGCGGCAGCTGCGCCCGCGGCATGATCCAGCCGTCCTCGGCGGTGACGCGGACGCGGCGGTCGCGGGCGAAGGTGGCGGCGAGCTGGTCGGCGTCGATCGGATGGAGTTCGTTGAAGACGAAGCGGTCCTGCGGCCGGCCGAGCGCGGTGGCGACGGCGGGCGAGCCCGGGTAGACCAGCACGTGGTCGCCGCCGTTGACCTCGCGCAGCGCCTGCCGCCACGGCGCCAGGAATTCGGCCAGCGCCGGCGACGGCGTCGCCTCCAGCACCCGCCCGACCCCGCCGCGCCACTCGCCGGTCTTCAGCGCCTCGTCGGCGGCGAGGTCGTAGAGCCCGACACCGGCATGGGTGTCCAGCACTCGGTAGGGCGCGTCCTTGCGGCCGAGCCGGTCGAGGATGCGCGCGAGGACGGCGTGCTTCACCACGTCGGCGAAATTGCCCGCATGATAGGCGTGACGATAGTTCATGCCGCCGATTACGCCGGAGTCGCCGGGACGGCAAGGGGAAGGGGGGCGTCGGCGCGCTGCGGTGCGCCGGCCCGAGCGTCGCGGCGGAGTACGCCACCCCACCCCGCCGGCCTCTCGGCCGCCGACCTGCCTGCCTCGGAGGCAATGGCCTCCTCGGCGTTCGGCTTCGCCTCACCCCCACGAGGGGGAGGGCAGTCGCTGTTGCACCGCCGGTTCCACCTTCCGACCCTCCCCTCGCGGGAGGGTCGGCGCGTAGCGCCGGGGAGGGTCGCTTCCGCACGCTCGACGCCGGGAAGGACGTCGGGGCGGTGGACGCGGACCCCACCCCGCCGGCCTCCGGCCGTCGACCTGCCTGCCTCGGAGTCACGGGCCTCCTCGGCGTTCGGCTTCGCCTCACCCCCACGAGGGGGCGAGGGTAGTCGCTGTTGCACCGCTGATTCCACCTTCTGACCCTTTCCTCGTGGGAGGGTCGGCGCGTAGCGCCGGGGAGGGTCGCTTCCGCACGCTCGACGCCGGGAAGGACGTCGGGGCGGTAGATGCCACCCCACCCCGCCGGCCTCCGGCCGTCGACCCTCCCCACGAGGGGGAGGGTAGTCGCGTTTATGGTGCCGGTTCCACTTTCTGACCCTCCCTTCGTGGGAGGGGCGGCGCGTAGCGCCGGGGAGGGTCGCTTCCGCACGCTCGGCGCCGGGAAGGACGTCGCGGCGGTGGATGCCACCCCGCCCCGCCGGCCTCCGGCCGTCGACCCTCCCCGCGAGGGGGAGGGTAATGGCGCCGCGCCGTCAGGCCCGACCTCGGCCCCTGCCCAAGAGGGGAAGGCAATAGCAGTCGCCGCGCCGGTTCCAACTTCTGACCCTCCCCTCGCGGGAGGGTCGGCGCGTGAGCCCCGGGGAGCGTCGCTTCCGCGCGCCCGACGCCGGGCCGGACGTCGCGCCGACTCCCGGTCGACGCGCCCCTTCCCGTAGGCGGTACCACCGCATTGTGGACCCCGCCGCTCCGGATTATGGTCCGCGCCGATCGGAGGGGCGGATGACGCCGACGGCGGGCAGGGTGGCGAGGGTGTGGGCGACGATCGTCCTGGTCTGGGCGATCGTGCTGCAGTCGCTCGTGCCGGTGGTCGCGGCCGCGGTGCCGGACGACGCCGGGCTGCACGTGCTCTGCGCCGGCGCAGCCGACGCCGCGCCCGCCGCCCCGGTCTCGGACGGCGCCCACCGCGCACTCTGCTGCGTGCTCTGCGCCGGCGCCGCCGCCGTCGCGCCTCCGGCTCCGCCGGTGGCCGCCGCGCGCGTGCCGGTCGGACGCTCCGTCGTCCCGCCGTCCTCGCCCCGGCATGCCGCCGCCCCGCCGCCGTCGCCGCGCGGCCGGCCGGCCGTTCCGCGCGCACCACCCGTTCCGGCCTGACGCCGACACCCGCCGCGTCCCCCGCGCCGGGCCGTCGCGACCGCCCCGCCCCGCCCGCGCGGGTGGTGCATTCGGACGACCCGCGGCCGACCTCCGTCGCCGCCGTCCGCATCCCGACACCCACCGTCACACACCACGGCCCCGCGCCGCGGCGACCGATCGCGTTCGGCGCCCGCCGGAGCCCCACGACCGGAACGACACCATCATGACCACGATCACCCGTACCCTCGCCCTCGCCGCCGTCCTCGCCGTCGGTGCCACCGGCCTCGCCGAGGCCCACGCCACCCTCGAGGTCAAGGAGGCCGCCGCCGGCTCGACCTACAAGGCCGTCGTCCGCGTCGGCCACGGCTGCGGTGGCAAGGCGACGCTGAAGCTGCGCGTGCAGATCCCCGAGGGCCTCTACAACGTCAAGCCGATGCCGAAGGCCGGCTGGACGCTGGACCTCGCCAAGGGCGCCTACGCCAAGGCCTACGACAACCACGGCACCCAGCTGACCGAGGGCGTTCGCGAGATCACCTGGACCGGCGACCTGCCGGACGCGTACTACGACGAGTTCGTGTTCCGCGGCACGATCGACAAGACGATCGCGCCGGGCACCGTGCTCTACATCCCCGTGGTGCAGGAGTGCGACGGCGCCGCCGAGCGCTGGATCGAGGTGCCGAAGGACGGCCAGTCGGCCGACGACCTGGAGTCCCCCGCCCCGGCCCTCACCGTCACCGCCCCCAAGGGCGGTCACTGACGGCGCGTCCGCACCGGGGGGCCGGCCGCCGGTCGGCCCCCCGGTGCGGGCGGGGCGTGCCGGCCGAGCGGCCGGTGCCCCGGTCGCCGTCCTGACGGTCGTCCATCGTCGCGGGGCCCGGGCGGGAACGTCTCGGCACCCCCGAAAGTCGAGGGCTCGCGTGTCCGCCGGTCCCGAGTTCCCCCGCCCGAGCCGCGTCTCGGCGGAGCTTGTCGCGGCGCAACGACGACGGCCGCCCGCCGTCGTAGCAGCGATGCGTTCGCCACCGGCCGTTCCCGGCCGGCGGCCGTCCGCCCCCACCGAGGCGGCCGACGCCTCGACCTCGCCCGCCCGGCGATCCGTCGCCGGGCGACGCCTGCCCTCCCGGCGATCGCGACGCGCCCGCCGCGATCGCCGCATCCGCCAACCGGACCCCGTGCATGTCGCTCGCCCTTCAACTCCACCGCCTCGCCGCCGCCGTCCTGCTGCTCGTCGCGCTCGCGACCGCTCCGGCCGCGGCGCACGCCGTGCTGCTGTCGACCGTGCCCGCCGACGGCGGCATGCTCGCCGCCGCGCCGGACGAACTGGTGCTGACCTTCAACGAGCCGGTCGAACTGCTGTCGGCCCACCTGAACGGCCCCGACGGCGGTTCGGCGGTTCCGCTGGCGAGCGGCGCCGCCTCGACCCGGCTGGTGCTGAAGGCCGCAGACCTCTGGGGCGAGGGCACCCGGGTGCTGTCCTGGCGCGTCGCCTCCGGCGACGGCCATCCGGTCGCCGGCACGGTGCTCTACTCGGTCGGACGCGCAAGCGTCGTCGCGCCCGCCGGCGAGGATCCGTCGGATCCGGTCGCGCGCGCCGGGCTGTGGGCGGCCCGGCTGGTGGTGCACGCCGGCCTGTTCTTCGGCGTCGGCGCCACCTTCTGGGCCGCGGCCGCGGGACGGCGGTCGCGGACGGCCGTGGTGCTGCCGCTCGCCGGCCTCGCCGCCCTGCCGCTCGCCTTCGGTCTCCACGGCGTCGACGCCCTCGGCGGCGGCGTGGCGCTGCTCGCCTCCGGCCATCCCTGGCTCGCCGCGGCCGGCACCAGCTTCGCCGCCTTCGCCGCGATCGCCGCGGTGGCATTGACGCACGCCGTCGCCGCCGGACGGATCGGCGGCCGGGCCGCGATCGTCCTCGCCGTGGCGGCGGTGGTCGCCTCGGGCCTCGCGCTGGCGGCGACCGGACACGCCGCCGCGGCCGAACCGCGGCTGGTCACCCGCACCGCCCTCGTCGTCCACGGCGCCGCGCTGGCGCTCTGGCTCGGCGCGCTGCCGCCGCTGTGGACCGCGCTGCGCGCGCCGGGTCCCGGCGGCGCGCACCTGCTCGCCCGCTTCTCCGCGCTCGCGCCGGTCGCTGTCGCAGGCCTCGCGGTCGGCGGGCTCGCGCTCGCCGCGGTCCAACTGACCGGCCCGGCCGACCTCGTCGCCACCGGCTACGGCCGCGTGCTCGCGGTCAAGCTGGTGCTGGTGGCGGTCCTGCTGGCGATCGCCGTGGTCAACCGCCGCCGCCACACCGCGCCGGCGCTCGCCGGCGACCCCGCCGCCCTGCGCCGGCTGCGCCGCAACGTCGCCGCCGAGATCGCGATCGGCCTCGCCGTACTGGCGGTCGTCGGCCTGTTCCGCTTCACCCCGCCGCCGCGGGCGCTCGCCGCGGCCGAGGCGGCGCCGGTCGCCTTCCACGTCCACACCCTGCCGGTGATGGCCGACGTCGAGATCGCACCGGGCCGGGCCGGACCGGTCCGCTTCGAGGCGACGTTGATGACCGGCGACTTCGGCCCGCTCGATCCGCGCGAGGTCCGGATCGAGGCGACCAACGCCGGCGCCGGCATCGGCCCGATCCGGGCGGCGCTGGTGCGCCGCGACGGCCGCTTCGTCGCCGACGGTCTCCTGCTGCCCGCGCCGGGGCGTTGGGCGCTGCGGCTGGTCGTCCTGATCGACGACTTCCACCAGGAGAGCCTCGACGCGAGCTTCGACCTCGCGCCCTGAAGCGGGCGGGAACGCGGGCGGGGCGCGCCGCGTTGAGCGATCACGGATCCTTACGTCCTTTCGCCGATGGCGCCGGCCCGCCCGACTCCCGACATCTTCGTCGGCGACCTTGGTCGTCGGCGTCGCCATGGCGATGAACGGCAGGTGAACGCCCGGTTCAGGGCGTCGTCACGGCCGGCGTGGTTCCATGGTGATCGGTTCCGGAAGACCGCGCGAGGCGGGGATCCGGGGAGGGAATTGTGAAGATGCGCAAGCTGTTCACCCTGTTGGCCGCCGCGCTGGGAACGCTGGCGGTGCCCGCCGCGGCCGAGGCCGCCGAGGGCTTCGTCACCGGCGACGTCAACCTGCGCGCCGGCCCGAGCACCGACTATCCGCGCATCGCGGTGGTGCCGCGCGGCAGCGAGGTCGAGGTCTACGGTTGTCTGCCCGACTACCGCTGGTGCGACGTCGGCGTCTACCGCTGGCGCGGCTGGATGTCGTCGCGCTACCTGTCGATCTTCTACGACGGTCCGTCCTACCGCTCGCAGCCGATCTACCGGGTGCCGTCGATCACCTTCGGCTTCGGCTATTGGGATCGCTGGTACCGCGACGAGCCGTGGTATCCGGACTATCGCTGGCGGTGGCAGCGTCCGCCGCGGCCGCGGGTCGATCCGCCGATCTACGGCGGCGGTGGTGGCGGCTGGGTGCCCGGCGGCGAGCCGGGCCGCAACGACCCGCCGCCGCGCCGCAACAACGGCGGCTGGGTGCCGGGCGGCGAGCCGAACCGCCACGTCGACCGGCCGCGCCGCAACGACGGCGGCGGCTGGGTCGGCGGCGGCGAGCCGCCGCGCCGCAACGAGCGTCCGCAGCGCGACTGGGGCGGCGGCGGTGGCGGCTGCGACCCGAGCTCGGGCCAGAAGTGCTTCTTCCAGCCCGGCGGCGGCCGCAACAACTGACGCGCTCCACGGACGGCGGCGACGCCGTCCGGCCACCGCCGATCCCGGGAAGGCTTCGGTGCCCTCCCGCTTCGGCCGACCGATCGGGCCGCCCGGCCGCCACTGGCGAAGGGCGGCCCGATCTTTTCCGCCTGCTGTCATCCCCCGTCAGCAACCCGTCGCGCGGCGGCGCTCCGCCCCCTTGCCTTCGGCGGGTCGGCGGCCGACATTGGCGCCATGGCGCCCCGCAAGACTCCCTCCGCCCGCCGGCCCGACAGCGCCGGCGACGATCTCCCGTCCGGTTTCGGCGAAGCGCCGCAGCCGGCGCTCGACGGCATTCCGATGGCCGGTTCGGTGTCGGACTGGCTGAAGGACCTCGCCGGGGCCGACGACGTCGGCGCCGACAGCGCGCGCTCGCGGATCCGTCCGCCCGAGCCCGCCTCGGCCAAGGCCGCCAGGACCAAGCCGGCGAAGTCGGCGCGCGGCACCTCGATGGGCGCGTCGAACGACCCGAAGGCGCGCGCCAAGGGCGGGCTGAACCCGGTCGCCGGCATGGCGGTCAGCCTGGAGGACGCCGCGGCGCTGCCGACCGGCGGCGTCACCGCCACCGTCAAGGCGCTGGAGGAGCTGATCCAGGGCGGCCGCGACCTGTTCCGCGACGGCAAGCCGTGGACGCCGCACCGGCCGCCGCGGCCGGAGAAGAGCGAGGGCGGCATCCGCTTCGCGCTGAAGTCCGAGTACGAGCCGAAGGGCGACCAGCCGACTGCGATCGCCGAGCTGGTCGCCGGCGTCGAATCCGCCGAGAAGACACAGGTGCTGCTCGGCGTCACCGGCTCCGGCAAGACCTACACGATGGCGCAGGTGATCGCGCGCACCAACCGTCCCGCCCTGGTGCTGGCGCCGAACAAGACGCTGGCGGCCCAGCTCTACGGCGAGTTCAAGTCGTTCTTCCCGGACAACGCGGTCGAGTATTTCGTCTCCTACTACGACTATTACCAGCCGGAGGCCTACGTCCCGCGCACCGACACCTACATCGAGAAGGAATCCTCGATCAACGAGCAGATCGACCGCATGCGCCACGCCGCGACGCGCGCGCTGCTCGAGCGCGACGACGTCATCATCGTCGCGTCGGTGTCGTGCATCTACGGCATCGGCTCGGTCGAGACCTACACCGCGATGACCTTCGCGATCACGGTCGGCGACCGCATCGACCAGCGCCAGCTGCTCGCCGACCTCGTGGCGCTGCAGTACAAGCGCCAGGACATCGGCTTCGTGCGCGGCACCTTCCGCGTCCGCGGCGACACGGTCGAGCTGTTCCCGGCCCACTTCGAGGACCGGGCGTGGCGGATCAGCCTGTTCGGCGACGAGATCGAGGCGATCGAGGAGTTCGACCCGCTGACCGGCCAGAAGACCGCCGCGATGCAGTCGGTCAAGGTCTACGCCAACTCGCACTACGTCACGCCGAAGCCGACGCTCGCCCAGGCCTCGAAGTCGATCAAGGAGGAACTGCGCCACCGCCTCGAGGAGCTCAACGCCCACGGCCGCCTGCTCGAGGCCCAGCGCCTGGAGCAGCGCACCCGCTTCGACCTCGAGATGCTGGAGGCGACCGGCAGCTGCCAGGGCATCGAGAACTATTCGCGCTACCTCACCGGCCGCGCGCCGGGCGAGCCGCCGCCGACGCTGTTCGAATACCTGCCCGACGAGGCGCTGGTGTTCATCGACGAGAGCCACGTCACCGTGCCGCAGATCGGCGCGATGTACCGCGGCGACTTCCGCCGCAAGGCGACGCTGGCCGAATACGGCTTCCGCCTGCCGTCCTGCATGGACAACCGGCCGCTGCGCTTCGAGGAGTGGGACGCCATGCGCCCGCTCACCGTCGCCGTCTCCGCCACCCCGGCGGCGTGGGAACTGGAGCAGTCCGGCGGCACCTTCGCCGAGCAGGTGATCCGCCCGACCGGCCTGATCGACCCCGTCATCGACGTCCGCCCCGCCAAGACCCAGGTCGACGACCTGCTCGGCGAGGTCCGCCAGGTCGCGGCCAAGGGCTACCGCACGCTCGTCACCGTGCTGACCAAGCGCATGGCCGAGGACCTCACCGAGTATCTCCACGAGAACGGCGTCCGCGTCCGCTACATGCACTCCGACATCGAGACGCTGGAGCGCATCGAGATCCTGCGCGACCTGCGCCTCGGCGCCTTCGACGTGCTGGTCGGCATCAACCTCCTGCGCGAGGGCCTCGACATCCCGGAATGCGCGCTGGTCGCCATCCTCGACGCCGACAAGGAGGGCTTCCTGCGCTCCGAGACCTCGCTGATCCAGACCATCGGCCGCGCCGCCCGCAACGTCGACGGCCGGGTCATCCTCTACGCCGACAGCGTGACGGGCTCGATGGAGCGCGCCATGGCCGAGACCGAGCGCCGGCGCGAGAAGCAGATCGCCTACAACACCCTGCACGGCATCACGCCCGAGAGCGTCCGCCGCTCGATCGGCGACATCCTGCAGTCGGTCTACGAGCAGGACCACGTCCGCGTCGACACCGGCTTCGCCGAGGAGGGCGCGCTGGTCGGCCACAACCTCAAGGCCCACATGGCCGACCTCGAGAAGCGCATGAAGGAGGCCGCCGCCAACCTCGAATTCGAGACCGCCGCGCGCCTGCGCGACGAACTCAAGCGCCTGCGCGAAACCGAACTCGCCGTCGCCGAGGACCCGCTGGCGCGCCAGAGCGAAGTGGAAGCCCAGGCAGGCGGCTTCGGCGGCGGGCCGAAATACGGCAAGGCCGGCAACCTGCCGCCGAGCCGGGTGCGGAAGAACTCGCTCGACGAGATGACGGTGGGACGGACGGAGGTCCCGGTGCAGGGCGAGGCGCCGAAGCGGCCGAGCCCGAGCACAGCCGCGGGGACGGTTGGGGGGAGGAAGCGGGGGCTGAAACGATGAGAATTAGCGATACTATCCTCGCGTCTCTTGTCGAGGAAGAGTCTTCGCCCGGGCGGATGTTCCGAATTTTTCGTAATAGCCATGTAGATATTGTGGGACTAAAGAGTAGTGTAGAATTCTGTGATGCCTACATTGACTCGTTTCTAGAGTTTGAGATTTTCGCAGAAGGAGATGCGGATTCATTTTTTGAAATGAGCGACAGTGAGTCCATATCAATAAAAATTTCGCCATTTCCAGAGATTATTCAGGCGATTGCTGTCAAGTCTCGCCTGTCAGAGGGTGGTGCTTCATATGTTCTAAAGCTCGCTAGAGCTCCTTCTATTCTGATGCAGGTAGATAGGGCGAATAAATGGAAGAGCTTAGTTTTTTCAGCGGACGAAATTGCATCTGTCCTTGAGTTCAATGGAAAGGAATTTAGTTTCGAGAAGTGGGAACATTCACTGCATAAGGGGCAGTGGGGATTTGAGCCTTCGCATTTTTGTACTTTAGCAGATAAATCAGGAGAAGTGTTTTCTGTTGAAACTGCCCGGAAAGAGTTTCATTTGTTGAGGTGGTTCTATTGCTTTGTGCATGCGCGACGTATAGCATTTGAATCTCTTTATTCTGAAAACGAAGGTCAATTGGTGCATTTTGAGGTTGGAATATTTGGAGGTGATCGCGACAAGGTGCTTAGAAACTGGTTTCATTACGCGCTGCGGAGCGAGATTCAGAATATATACAAGGGGTATCGAGAGGCGCATGCTTTATTCGGCTTGGATCTTATTAAGATAATTGAATTCTACAGAGTTTCTTCAGTTATTCGATCGAATTCGCAAGAGGTGGCGTATGTTTCTGCGATCTCTGCGTTGGAGCTTCTTTCAAATACAGTACTTTCATTAAAGGCTGGGTGGAGTAGAAATCTAGTATCCAGAAGCAATTTGGATGACAAGATTCGGGCAACTTTTGGATTTCTGGGGCTCGGCTCAGATTTTAAGTTGCATGAAAAACTGCGACATTTGGAAAAAGAAAAGAACTTCGACTCTTTTCAGGTGATTGTCTTTATTCGCAACCAGATTGTTCACTCTATTCCAGGAGACGTTGATACAAGAATTTTGTTTTGCGCGTGGAGTGTATCTATGTGGCTTATTGAAATTTTCCTTCTATGTTTATTTGGACACAAGGGAGGTTACCAAGATCGACGTCAGTTCGGTGGGTATGCAGGGCTTCTTACAGCTATAAAAGCATAGCAGTGTTCAATTGCCGAGGCCTCTCGCCGGCTTGGTCCGCGCAGGCGGACCATCCACGGCACTGCCGTACGCGCCGGTCATCGCCTTCCGTTCAACCGTCTCCGCCCGCGAGTTTCGTGGATGGTCCGCCTTCGCGGACCAAGTCGGTCGCGGCCGTGGGCGAGGGGAGGTGTCGGGTTCGCTCGGGTGCCGCCGTTGTCGACCGCCCATCGCAGTCCAATCCCACCTTCGGCCTCCCGCAGGCTATCCCGCGCTCGCTCACCTGCCTTCCACCATCCCTGCCACTTCCGCATACAAATCCCGCCACTCCGGGTTCAATCCCAAGATCAGTCTCACCTTCCAGGCGCGGTTCCACGTCTTGATCCGGCGCTCCCGCCAGATGGCGTCGCCGATCTCCTCGTGGTCCTCGTACCAGACCAGCCGCGTGCAGCCGTAGCGCTTGGTGAAGCCGTCGATCAGGCCTTCGCGATGCTCGAAGATGCGGCCGACGAGGTCGCTCGTCACCCCGGTGTAGAGGATGCCGTTGGGCCGGTTGGTCACGATGTAGACGGTGCCCGACTTCATGACGTGCAGGGTGCGACAGCGCCGTCATGGTTGCAAGGGTCGAGGCCGGAGACTTTCGTGGATGGTCCGCCTGCGCGGACCAAATCGGCTTCGGGGGAGGGGTGGCGACGGAGCGGTGGCAGTCGATGGGCGGAACCTCTCCACCCGGCTTGGTCCGCGCAGGCGGACCATCCACGGCCCTGCCCTAGGCGCGGCGGTCCCCGCTCTCCGCACGGTCGCTTCCGCGTGCGACTCTCGTGGATGGTCCGCCTCCGCGGACCAAGTCGGATCAGGGGAGGGAAGGCAACGGGGCGGCGGGCCTCGAGGCACGAACCTCTCCACCCGGCTTGGTCCGCGCAGGCGGACCATCCACGAAACACCCGCGCGCCACCTTTCGCGCCTGGGCCGCGCAGCCCCTCCCCGAAATCCTGTCCCCGCCCCCGTCCCCCGCCCTTAAACTCCCCCCATCCCCGCCCGTCACGAGGGCGTTCCGGTCGTTCACGGACGCGGGCGGGGGAGCGGAGACCCGGGGGTGCGGCGTGAACATCCGCTGCCCCGGGCGGGACGAAAGCGTGGGCGCCCGGCCCGTTGGACTACGGGCAGGCATCGCGGGAGGCGCGCGGTGCCGGCTGGAGCCGAAAAGACCAGTAAATCCTGGGGGCAATCCACGTATAAGCCGAAGCCTCCGCGTCCGGGGCGTCGCGGCCGCCCGTCGGGCGGGAACGGACACCCTCCTTCTCCCCCGTCGATCGGCGCCCGTCCGTGCGTCGTCGGCGGCGACGCCCCGGGCGCCTCGTCCCCTCCGCCGGCCGCCGCCGCGCGGAGCCGTGGGCGCTTCCGTGTCCCCGAGCGCCCGCGGACCCGGCGCCGTTCTCCCACCGGTCGCGACCGCGTCCCCGCCCTCGCGCCGACGCCGGAGGACCGCCGCGGCCGGACCGCCGCGGCCGTGCGATCGACGCCGGTCCCGCATCGGCACCCGCCCGCCGCATCCGGATCCGCCGACGCCCGCCCGCCGACACCCGCCCACCGGCGCCCCGCGGGCGCACTCGGGCACCGGCTCCGAACGACACGGGCCCCGGGCCCCGACGACCGGCCCCCGGGGTACGCGCGACCGCGGCCACCCCGAAGCCCGACTGCCGAAGCCCGACTGCCTGCTGCCGACTGCCTCCCCCCCGATCACCGCACCTCGAACGACATCAGCGACGCATGGGCGCCGGCGTTGAAGTCGATCTTGCCCTCCTGCTCGACGGCGATGCAGGGGCCGACGTCGTAGGTGGTGCCGGGGGCGAGTTCGAGGATGGTGTTGATCGACAGCGAATTGTTCTGGGAGGCGTAGCCGAACCAGCCGAAGGTGTAATAGGCGAAGTCGGTGTGCAGCACGCCGTCGGCCTGGTCGCGCCAGCAGATGCCCCAGTCGACGCCCCACTGGCCGGAGAGGGCGCGCGCCGACATGCTGGCGGTGGCGAAGATGCGTTGCTTGGCGCTGGTGACGGGGATCGACACGAAGCCCGGCGAGAAGCCGAAGGTGTAGCCGCCGCGGCCGGTGTCCTTCGGCAAGCCGGCGACGGTCCAGGTGTCGAGGATGCCGCTCGGGCCCTGCGGGCCGGTGGCGCCGGTCGGGCCGGTGGGACCGGCGGCACCGGTGTCGCCCTTGGCACCGGCCGGCCCGGCGGCCCCGGTGTCGCCCTTCGCGCCCTTGGCGCCGGCGGGCCCGGCGGGGCCGGCCGCACCGGCCGGACCGGTGTCGCCCTTGGCGCCGGCGGGGCCGGTGTCGCCCTTGGGTCCCTTCGGACCGGTCGGGCCGCACTTGCCGAGGAACAGGTTGAGCGTGCCCTCGGCGGTCGAGAGCGCCAGCTTGCAGGTGGCGGGCCGGTAGGCGAGGGTGAAGCGGAAGCTGCCGTCGGCGGCGGCCTTGGTGCTGTAGGCGGTGCCGACGATGCGGATGGTCAGGCCGGGTGTGGCGGCCTTGCCGGAGACCACGAGGCGGCCGGCGTCGATCTGGGCGACGGCGACGTCGAGGCCGGCGCCGGAGGTGGCGGCGGCGGCCGGCGCGGCGATGGCGGCGGCGAGCAGGGCGGCGAGCGGCAAGCGGTACGTCATGACAAAGCTCCTGAGCCGGGGGCTTGGGTCGACCCGATGGCTTACGGTCCGCCCGGGCGGGAGGACGCGGTCGCGAAACGGCCGACGGCACGCGGCCGCGGTGGCGGTCGCGCTGAAATCATGGTCGGCACGCCCGCGAAGGCGCGCCGGCAATCGATCGTGTCAACGCGCACATCCTGCCGGATACGTCCGGAAATGACAATGCGGCCGCCCGCCGCCCGCCTCCACCCCCTCGCGCCCGCCGGCGGCCCCGAGGCCCGACTGCCGACTGCCGAAGCCCTACTGCCTTCCCCCCCCCCATCACCCCCTCGTGACTTGCCGCCGTGTAACGCCCGCCTACCCTCCCGCGTATCAGGTGCGAGGCCGTGGACGGCCGGATGGTTTCGACGAGGAGGACGGCATGAACATCCTGCGGCGCCCGGCCTGGGCGATCCCCGAGCGCGAGGCGACGCCCGAGGGCGTGTTCCTGAACCGGCGCGCGGTGCTGGCGGCGATGGGTCTCGGGGCGGGGCTGGCGGCGACGGCCGGTTTCGGCGTGCGGTCGGCCCGGGCGGCGACGCCGATCGACGGGCTGTTCCCGGCCAAGCGCAACCCGGCCTTCGTGCTCGACCGAGACATGACGCCGGAGGAGGCCAACACGACCTACAACAACTTCTACGAATTCGGCTCGTCCAAGGACGTCGCGGGCGCGGCGCGGGCGCTGAAGCCGCGGCCGTGGACGGTGACGGTCGGCGGGCTGGTCGAGGCCGAGAAGACGGTCGACGTCGACGACCTGATCAAGGCGATGCCGGTGGAGGAGCGGCTCTACCGCCACCGCTGCGTCGAGGCGTGGTCGATGACGGTGCCGTGGACCGGCTTCCCGCTGGCGGCGCTGGTGGCCTGGGCCAAGCCCACGGCGGCGGCGAAATACGTCCGCTTCGAGACCTTCCAGGACGCCGACGTCGGCGCCGGCTTCGGCCAGTTCTGGTATCCCTGGCCCTATGTCGAGGGCCTGACCATGGCCGAGGCGACCAACGACCTCGCCTTCATGGTGATGGGCGCCTACGGCAAGCCGCTGCCCAACGTCATGGGCGCGCCGCTCCGGCTGGCGACGCCGTGGAAATACGGCTTCAAGAGCATCAAGTCGATCGTCAAGGTGACCTTCGTCGAGGAGCGACCGGTGTCGTTCTGGGAGCAGCTGCAGGCGTCGGAATACGGCTTTTGGGCCAACGTCAACCCGGAGGTGCCGCACCCGCGCTGGAGCCAGGCGAGCGAGCGCGTGCTGCACACCGGCGAACGCGTGCCGACGCTGCTGTTCAACGGCTACGCCGAGCAGGTCGCGGACCTCTACAAGGACCTGGGCAAGGAGGCGCTCTACATGTGACGCTCGCCTCCGACGGGGACTTCGCGAAGTCCCCACTCGTCGGAACCGCGCGCGCCGCGTATGAACGGATCGGCCGGCCCGATGGGACGCCGGCTCGGTGTTCTCGCGGGTGGCGGCGATGTGGGTGGGCGGTGGTCGGGCGGTCCGGGTGGTCCACGACGGACCGGACGTGCAGGTTCTCCATCTTCCCGGGCGGGAGGACCTCATGCTGGGGATCTTCTCCCCGAAGGGGACCATCGTCGGCGACGGCCACTTCTGGGGCCGGGCGCCGGCCGAGAAGCTCGGCTACGCTGCGCTCGGTTTCGTCGCCAAGGGGCCGACCTGGTTCCCGCGCGCCGACATGGCGGCGGCGCTCGCAGCCGCCGCGCCGATCGCCGCCGGGCACGGCGCCACCCTCGCGATCGGCTCGTCGATGGGCGGCTTCGCGGCGCTGAAATACGGCCGGGCGCTCGGCGCACCGATCGGCCTCGCCTACTGCCCGAACGCGACGGTTCCGATGCGGGACCGGGTGCTGCGGGAGGACTACCGCGGAGAGGTCCCCCGGCGCGACGTCGCGGTCATGGCCGACGAGGTGCCGGACGTCGCCATGTGCATCTACGATCCCGGCGTCGACTTCGACGCGCGCGAGGTCGACGAACTCGCGGCGGTGGCGCCGTGGCTGCGGCGGGTCACCGTGCCCAACGTCGGCCACGAGGTGATCCGGCCGTTCGCGGCGACGGAGGTGTTCGGGGCCGTCGTCGATCTTGCCCGGCATGGCGACGTCGAGGGGCTGCGGCGGCTGGCGCAGGTCCGGCGTCGGCTGCCGGGCCAGAGGACGCTGTCGATCGTCCGCCATTCGATCCTCCGGCGCCCGATGCTCGCCTATCATCTGCTGCTGCGCGAGATCGCCCATTTCCCGCCGCGCGACGCGCGCGAGATCGCCCTCGCGCTCGGCCGGCACTTCCTGCGCCATGCTTCGCCGGGCAAGGCGCGCACCGTCTTCCGCGCCGGCATGGACCGTCTTCCGGGCGACGGGGAACTCCGGGCCGCCTGGGAAGAAGCCGGCGCGGTGCTCGCTGGGCCTCCCGCGGCCTAGAACGTCCGAACGGCACGACTCCCGTCCCCTGCCGTCCGGGCAAAAAAAAGCCGGGCACGAGGGCCCGGCTTGTTCAGTTTGGGGGAGCGCGCCGCAGGGACGGCGCGCACCTTCCAGAGGGGAACAGCTGAAAGCCCGGACCACCGGGAGGAAGTAGCGGTCCGAACGTCGTCATCAGCTGAGAGAGGATATGAGCCCTTCGCGCCTGCGAAACAAGCAGGCAGGTTGCATGTCAGCTATGCAGTTTCGCGGTCGGGTGCCGACAATTCGGGCTTGGCGGTTTTCCGCGGGCTCGCGCGGCAGAATGGGATGCTCGCGCGGCCCGATACGATGGCAACCGATTTTGCGATCGCGAAGGCAGCCGCGGGCGCGATGCGCGCGGCGCGGCAACGGCGTGGCGTCGCTTGCTCTAGCGGCGAACGCCGACCATTCCGCCGACGCACCGTCATGGCGGAGCGCTCATGGACAATCTCGAGGGCGGGTCGCGGACGTTCGTCCGCTTCGCGTCCGCCATTGCGGTGGCAGCCGCCGGCGACGTCGGAATGGTCCGGCACGGGTGCAGGAAAGGATGCGCGGGCGAGGGCGCGTCCGTCCCCGGGCACACCACCCCGTGCTAGCATGACCTTCGCCCGCCCTCAGAAGCTCCAGCGCTGTGCCTTGGAGACGAGGAAGTCGCGGAAGGCGTGGACGCGGGCGCTGTTCCGGAGTTCGTCGGGATAGACGAAATAGGTGTCGAAGGAGGGCAGGTCGACCTCCGGGATCAGCTGCGCCAGCCCGCTGTCGGTCTCGATCAGGTAGTCGGGCAGGAGGGCGATGCCGATGCCGCGCTGCACCGCGCGTTTGATCGCGACGATGTTGTTGACCCGGAGCACCGGCACGCGGGGATTGTCGTAGGCCCGGCCGGCGCTCTCCAGCCAGTTCATGTCGCGCAGATAGGCCGGCGCCGCCGCGCCGAAGGTGACGATGCGATGGCCCTCGAGCTCCTCGATCGTGCGCGGCGAGCCGAAGCGCTTGACGTAGTGCGGCGAGGCGTAGAGGTGGAAATGGACGGTGAACAGCTTGCGCTGGATCAGGTCCGGCTGCGTCGGCTGGCGCAGCCGGATCGCGACGTCGGCCTGACGCATGGCGAGGTCGAGCTCGACGTCGTCGAGGATCAGCTGCAGCTGCACCTCGGGATAGAGGTCGATGAACTCGTGCATGCGCGAGGTCAGCCAGGTCGAACCGAGGCCGACCGTGGTGGTTACGCGCAGCGAGCCCGAGGGGCGCTCGCGGCTGTCGGTCAGCCGGCTCTGGACGTCCTCGAGCTTCATCAGCACGTCGTGGGCGGCCCGGTAGAGCAGTTCGCCCTGTTCGGTGAGGATCAGGCCGCGGGCGTGCCGGTGGAACAGCGGCACGCCGAGGTCCTGTTCCAGCGCGCCGACCTGCCGGCTGACGGCGGACTGGCTCATCGACAGCACGTCGCCGGCGTGGGTGAAACTGCCCGCCCGAGCCGCGGCGTGGAAGATCCTGAGCTTGTCCCAGTCCATCATCGGCGCCCCCTCTCGCGGTGCGGGGCCGTGCTTTCCGTCCCCGTCTACCGCGCTCTGCCCGCGAATCCCGCGTCGTCCCCGGTCCGCGACGCCCCGTTCCCCGGGGGCGTCACGGACGCGTCGTCATTCGGCCGCCTCGCGGAAGGCGGTCTCGGCCAGCCAGCGCTCGGCCTCGAGCGCGGCCATGCAGCCCATGCCGGCGGCGGTGACCGCCTGCCGGAACACCTCGTCGGCGACGTCGCCGGCGGCGAAGACGCCCGGAACCGACGTCCGGGTGCTGCCCGGCTCGGTCCAGAGGTAGCCCGACGGCTTCAGGCGCAGCTGATCCTTGAACAATTCCACGGCGGGAGCGTGGCCGATCGCGACGAAGATGCCGTCGACGGCGATCTCGCTCGTCGCGCCGGTGGCGACGTTGCGGAGCCGCGCACCGTTGACCGACGGCGGGAAGCCGCGGGTGCCGAGCACCTCGTCGAGCGCGGTGTTCCAGATCACCTCGATCTTCGGGTTGTCGAACAGGCGCTGCTGCATCACCCGCTCGGCGCGGAAGTGGTCGCGGCGGTGGATCAGCGTCACCTTGGCGGCGTGGTGGGTGAGATAGAGCGCCTCCTCGACCGCGGTGTTGCCGCCGCCGACGACCAGTACGTGCTTGCCACGGTAGAAGAAGCCGTCGCAGGTGGCGCAGGCCGAGACGCCGAACCCCTTGAAGGTCTCCTCCGAGGGCAGGCCGAGCCAGCGCGCCTGGGCACCGGTGGCGACGATCAGCGCGTCGCCGGCATAGGTGTCGCCGCTGTCGCCGACGAGGCGGAACGGTCCGCCGCCGGCGATCTCGGCCTTGACGACGTGGTCGGCGACGAGGCGCGTGCCCATGTGCTCGGCCTGGGCGCGCATCTGGTCCATCAGCCAGGGGCCCTGGATCGGCTCGGCGAAGCCCGGGTAGTTCTCGACGTCGGTGGTGATCGTCAGCTGGCCGCCCTGCTGCAGACCGGAGACCAGGATCGGCTCCAGCATGGCGCGGGCGGCGTAGATCGCGGCGGTGTAGCCCGCCGGACCGGAGCCGACGATCAGGACCTTGGACCGGTGGTGCGCCATCGCGCGGAAACCTCTCGACTGGAAGCGGGCGCGCGGGCGGCGCCGTGGGCAGACCGTCAGGGTAGGTGTCGCGCGCGGGGCTTTCAAGGGAGGTCCCGGTCGGCACGGCCGACGGTTCCGGCGCTCCACAGCAATTCTCTCGCGAAAATGATCGACTCCGGCCGCCCCGCCGACGAGGGCGAGCACCCGGCGCGCAAGATCCTTTCGCGAATCCGTGGGAAGCGTGTAGGTTGGCCGGCGTCCGCCCCCGCGGGCGGCGCCGTCCGCGCGCCGACGGGATCGCGCGGCAGATCCGCCGGAGACACCGTTGAAAGTCCGCCTCGACGCCATCGACTGGAAGATCCTGAAGGAACTCCAGAGCGACGGGCGCATGACCAACGTCGAGCTGGCCCGCCGGGTCGGCATTTCGGCGCCGCCGTGCCTGCGCCGGGTCCGGGCGCTCGAGGAAGCCGGCGTCATCACCGGCTACCGGGCGTTGCTCGACGAGAAGATGGTGGGCTGGGACATCACCATGTTCGCCATGGTCGGGCTCGCCTCCCAGGCCGAGGCCGACCTCGTCGCCTTCGAGGAGCGCGTGCGCTCTTGGCCGATCGTGCGCGAGTGCTGGATGCTGTCCGGCGACGTCGACTTCATCCTGAAATGCGTCGCGCCCGACCTCAAGACCTTCCAGGCCTTCGTGATCGAGGAACTGACCAAGGCGCCGAATGTCGGCGCCGTGCGCACCAGCCTGACGCTGCGCCAGGTCAAGAACGAGCCGGTGGTGCCGATCCCGTGAGACCCATCCGTAGCGCCGCGAAGCGCGCCCGGATGGCCTCGGCCATCGCGGGCGTGGCGTCGACCGGCGGATAGGACGCGCCGCCGAGCGGACCGGGGAACGGCCGCAACGTCGCGACCCTGCCGAGCGCCGCGAGGAAGCGGTCGATCCGCGGATGGCCGCCGGGCGGGCGGAACACGTGCAGCGGCGCGCCGGTGGCGGCGGCCTCGCCGACCATGTTGGTGGAATCGGCGGTGACGACCACCGAGTCGGCGAGCGCCAGATAGGCCGGCAGCGGATTGTCCGGGCCGCCGGTCCACAGCCGCACGCCGGGCCGGGCCGAAAGCTCCGTCAGCGCCGCGACGAGGGCCGGCGGCGTCCGCCGCGACGTCGTGATCATCAGACCGGCGCCGCCGTCGGCGAGCGCGGCGAGGCCGCCGACGAGGGCGGCGGTCGCGGCGGCGTCGAAGCGGTGGTGGCGGCTGTCGCCGCCGACGAGCACGGCGACGCGCGGGCGCGGCAGGCCGGCGAGGTCGGCGGGCGGATCCGCACGGAGCGCCGCGATCCGCGCCGCCGAGAAGCGGTGCGGCGCCGTGACGGTGACGACGACGTCCGGCCCGCGCGGGGCGTCGTGCGCCTGCACCACCAGGAGGTCGGCGCCGTGGCGGCGGGTGCGCGGATCCTTGAACACCACGACGAGGCAGTCCGGCGCGGCGCGCTTCAGGGCGCGGGCGTAGGGCACGGCGCGTCGGCCGGTGGCGAGGCAGACGTCCGGGAAGGGCGGGGCGAGCGGGCTGCCCGGCCAGTCCGGCCGATCGCGGGCCGGGATCGGGCCATGCGGCGCGAGGAGGGCGCAAAGGCCGGTCGGCCGAACGGTGCGCAGCTCCGGCGCGATCCCGAGCGCCTCGGCGACACCGGCGAGCGGGCCGACGTCGCCTGCCTTGCCGTCGGTGAGGATCCAGAGGCTGCGTGGCACCGCCGGCGCGGTCACCGCGCCGGCTCCGTCAGGCGGCGGTAGACCGCGGCCTCGCGCTCGACGGTGCGTCTGGTGGTGAACTCGGCGAGCACGAAGGCGCGGCCGGCGGCGCCGAGCGCGGCGGCGCGGGCGGGATCGGCGAGCGCCTCGTCGACGGCGGCGGCGAGCGCCTCGGGATCGCCCGGCGGCACCAGCCAGCCGGTCCGGCCGGGCAGCACGGTCTCGAGGCTGCCGCCGTGGGCGGCGGCGATCACCGGTCGCGCCATCGCGGAGGCTTCGATGGCGGCACGGCCGAAGGCCTCGGGTTCGGTGGAGACCGAGAAGGCGAGGTCGGCGGTGGCGAGGATCGCCGGCACGTCGCGGCGGCTGCCGGCGAAGACGATGCGCTCGGCGATGCCGTGTTCGGCCGCCGCGGCGGTCAGCTCGCCGCGGAGCGCGCCGCTGGTCTCGCCGCCGACGAAGACGGCGCGCCACGACCGCGTCGTGCGGAGGGCGGCGAGCGCCCGCACCAGCGTCATGTGCCCTTTCCACCGGCTGAGCCGGCCGACCAGCACCAGCATCGCGGCACCCTCGGGCACGCCGAGTACCTTGCGCAGCGCCGCCCGGGCGGCGTCGCCGTGGTGGGCGGGATCGAAGCGAGCGGGGTCGATGCCGCGCGGGGCGACCACGATGCGTTCGGGCGCGACGCCGTAGACGGAGACGAGGTGGTCGCGGATGAAGCCGGAGTTGGCGATCACCAGCGGACCGCGCAGCATGCCGGCGTTGTAGGCGCGCTTGAGGGCGCCGCGGTGGCCGTAGACGCCGTGGAAGGTCGAGACGAACGCCGGCCGGCGCCGCGACAGCCGGCGGGCGGCGAGCGCCACCCAGGCCGGCATCCGGCTGCGGGCGTGCAGGACGTCGACGGCCGCTTCGTCGATCACGCGGGCGAGCCGGACCGCGGCGCCGAGGGCGGTCAGCGGATTCTTGGCGCCGACCGGCAGGGTGACGTGGCGGGTACCGCTGCGGGCGAGTTCGGCGACGAGGTCGCCGCCGGCGCTCGCGACGAGTCCGGGCGCGCCGAGGTCGGCGAGATGGTCGGCCATCTCGACGGTGCTGCGTTCGACGCCGCCGTCACCGAGCGCGGGCAGGAGCTGGAGGACACGTGGCGTCACGGCCGGCCCCCGCACGCCCGCATGGCGGCACGGACGGCGCCGGTGTAGGGTCGCGCCGCCCCCTGTCGGGGCGGGAGAGACGCCGCGTGCTGGTCGTCGTCACACAGTGCTTTCCGCCAGCGGTCGGCGGCATCGAGGGCCTGATGGGCGGCCTCGCCCGCGAACTCGCGGCGGCGGGCGAGACCGTGGTGGTGCTCGCCGACGGTCGGCCGGGTGAGGTCGATCGCGCCGGCGCGTTCGCGGTCGAGCGTTTCGCCGGTCCGCGGCCGCTGCGCCGGCTGCTGAAGGCCTGGCGGCTCCGTCGCCTGCTGGCGACGGGCACCGTCGGCGCCGTCTACGCCGACAGCTGGAAGAGCGTCGAGACCGCCGCGCTGCTCGGCCGGCCGCGGTCCTCCGAGATGATTTGTTTCGCGCATGGTTCGGAGTATCCCGCCGCCCCGGGCCCGCGCAAGCGCCGACGCATCGTCGCGGCGCTCGGCCGGACGACCCGCATCCTCGCCAACTCGCGCTTCACCGCGCGGCGCGTCGCGGCACTCCTCGGCGACGACCCTCGGCTCGAGGTCAGGGCACTGCCGATCGAACCGACGGTGGAGCCGGACGCAGCGGACGTAGCGGCCGCGGCGGCGCTGTGGGGCGGGGCCGGACCGCGGATCCTCACGGTGGCCCGGCTCGAACCGCGCAAGGGCATCGACGTCACCATCGCGGCCGTCGCCCGACTGGCGGGACGCTTCCCGGACCTCCGCTACGTGGTGGCCGGCG
Organism: Oharaeibacter diazotrophicus; assembly: GCF_004362745.1. NCBI lineage: Bacteria > Pseudomonadati > Pseudomonadota > Alphaproteobacteria > Hyphomicrobiales > Pleomorphomonadaceae > Oharaeibacter > Oharaeibacter diazotrophicus. Next base: position 398,061 of record NZ_SNXY01000010.1, read on the forward strand.
GCGGCGAGGACGGGGCGCGCCTCGAGCGGCTCGCCGCGGAGGCCGGGCTCGGCGAGCGCGTCGTGTTCGCCGGGCGCATCGGCGACGGGCTCAAGACCGCGCTCTACCGCGGCGCCGATCTGTTCGCGATGCCGAACCGCACGGTCGGGGCGTCGGAGGAGGGATTCGGGCTGGTGTTCGTCGAGGCCGGGCTGGCCGGCCTGCCGGCCGTCGGCGGTGTGGCGGGCGGTGCCGCCGACGCGGTCGAGGACGGCGTCACCGGGCGCCTCGTCGACGGCTCCGACGCGGCGGCGGTCGCGGCCGCGATCGGCGATCTGCTCGGCGATCCGGCCCTGGCGGCGCGGATGGGCGCGGCGGCACGGGTGAAGGCGGAGGGCCATCTCTGGCCCGCGCTGATCGGGCGCTTTCTCAGCGACGCCGCGGCCCGGGCGGATCGGCCATCCGCAGCGCCTCGTACATCTTGACGTCGCGCAGCCAGCGGCCGAAGGCCGAGATGCCGGCGAGGGCGACGCCGTAGACACCGGCGCGCCAGAGCTGGCGCTGCACCAGGTGCTTCAGGAAATAGAACGGCAGGGCGAACAGCACGCGCGCGGCGAGTTCGGCGCGACTGCGCGGTCGGGTCTCGCGGGCGCGGACCGTGCTGATCCGGTTGAGCTTGGCGACGACGTGCTCGAAGTCGCGGAAGGAGTGGTGGTAGACGGGCCCGCCGAGGCGGCCGACCGCGGCGCCACGGCCGAGTTCGAGCTGATCCCAGGCGGGATGGTCGGGCATGCGGACGACGCGGCGGTCGTAGAGCTTGCGGCGATGCGCCAGCACGAAGGTCGACCACACCTCGCCGGTGGGCGGCACGGTGACCAGGGTCAGCTCGTAGACCGGCCGCGCCGGCGGGCCCGCGGCGAACAGGGCACGGATCTCGGCGGCGAGCTCGTCGGAGACGATTTCGTCGGCGTCGAGGTCGAGCAGCCAGTCGTTGCGGCAGAGCTCCTCGCCGGCGCGCTTCTGGCCGCCGTTGCCGCGCCAGGGCACCGACACCACCCGCGCTCCGGCCGCCTCGGCGAGCGCCACGGTGTCGTCGGTCGAGCCGCTGTCGACCACCACGACTTCGTCGGCGCAGGCGAGGGCGGCGCGCACGACCTCCCCGATGCGCCCGGCTTCGTTCTTGGTGCGGATGTAGCAGGACAGCGGCGGCGTCGCCGCGGCGCCGGTGGTCCGGTCGGTCGTCTGGTCGCTCACCTGTGCGCTCCGCAGGGCTGGGCCGGGCGGCAGAAAGCGTCCGCATCCCCCGATCGGCGTGCTATGGGGAGCGCGCCCGCCTGTCAACGCCGAGTGCCGTCATGCCGTCGCCGAGCCCGTCAGTCGATTTCGAGGTGGTGGTCACCAGCTGCGGCCGCTTCGATCTCTTGCGCGAAAGCCTGGAGTCGCTGATTGCCCATCTCGACGTGGCGCCGCGCCGGATCCTGGTGATCGAGGATTCCGGCGACGCCGGCGTCCACGCCGCGCTCTCCGGCCTCGACGGTCCGTTCGAGGTGGTGGTCAATCCGCGCCGGCTCGGCCAGATGGCATCGATCGACAAGGCCTACGCCATGCTGTCGGCGCCCTACGTATTCCACACGGAGGACGACTGGCTGTTCGAGCGCTCGGGCTTCGTGGCGGAATCGGCGGCGCTGCTGGAGGCGCGGGCCGACTACAGCATGATCGGCCTCCGGCCGCGGTCCGAACTCAACCCGCTGATCCGCGACATGCCGGAGGAGACGATCGCCGGCGTCCGCCACTTCGCGCTCGATCCGACCCGGCACCCGGAATACTTCAGCCACTCGTTCAACCCGGGCCTGCGCCGGCTCGCCGACGCGCGCGCGATCGGTCCGTTCGACCGGCTCGGTGGCGAGGAGGACGTCTCCTACGCCTTCAAGCAGCGCGGCTTCCGCATCGCCAACCTCGCGGTGCCCGCCTGCCGCCACATCGGCGACGACCGCCACGTCGACGATCCCACCAAGCCCCGCAAGGCCCGCACGCTCGGCGAGCGGCTGGCGCGGTCGTTGCGGAAGCGGTGGAAGCGGCTGAAGCGCCGGTTCGGCGGGGCTTGAACCCGGACGCGCCGGCGCGTCGGGGCCGTGCGGCGGGGCGGCGCGACGCCGCCCCGTCCGGGTCGTCCACGGTCAGCGGAAGGCGACCTCGAGGATCTCGTAGGCACGCGCGCCGCCCGGGGCCGCGACCTCGACGCTGTCGCCGACGGTCTTGCCGATCAGGGCGCGGGCGATCGGCGAGGAGATCGAGATGCGGCCGGCCTTCACGTCGGCCTCGGCGTCGCCGACGATCTGGTAGACCTTCTCCTCCTCGGTGTCCTCGTCGACGAGCTTCACCGTGGCACCGAACTTGATCGTCTTGCCGGAGAGCTTGGAGACGTCGATGATCTCGGCACGGCCGATCATGTCCTCGAGCTCGGAGATGCGGCCCTCGTTGTGGCTCTGGGCCTCCTTGGCGGCATGGTATTCGGCGTTCTCGGACAAGTCGCCGTGCGCGCGCGCCTCGGAGATGGCAGCGATGATCCGGGGCCGCTCCTCGGCCTTGCGGCGGTGCAGCTCACGCTCGAGATCAGCGTAGCCGCCGGCCGTCATCGGGATCTTTTCCATCGGACGAAGAACCTTTCCCAAAAATCAAGGCGCCCGACGTTCCGAAACGCCGGGCACACCCATCGTGTTCAAGACCACCGCGCCGCGCCGGCTCCCATCCGGCCGCGGCCCGCGGCGGAACGCGTTCGATCGCGCCCGGTTCCGGACCCGGAACCGGTCACGCCCGCTCGGCCATGTCGAAGTAGGCCTGGAGCGGCCGCACGTCGCGAACACCCGAGGCCCATGCCTCGATGCCGCGCGCCGCGGCGACCGCTCCGGCGAGCGTCGTATAATACGGGACTTTCTGCAAGAGGGCGGCCCTGCGAAGGGACGAGGAGTCCCGCATCGCCTGCCGCCCGTCCGTGGTGTTGAACACCAGCTGGATCTCGCCGTTGCGGATGGCGTCGACGATGTGCGGCCGACCCTCCAGCACCTTGTTGATCCGCTCGGCCGGCACGCCGTGCTCGACCAGGTAGCGCTGGGTCCCGGAGGTGGCGACCACCTTGAAGCCGAGCCCGACCAGCCGGCGCACCGCGTCGACGATGCGTACCTTGTCGTCCTCGCGCACCGAGACGAACACCGTGCCGCCGGTCGGCACCTTGGTGCCGCCGCCGAGCTGCGACTTGGCGAAGGCGACCGGGAAGGTGGTCGAGAGGCCCATCACCTCGCCGGTCGAGCGCATCTCCGGGCCGAGCACGGTGTCGACGCCGGGGAAGCGGGCGAACGGGAACACCGCCTCCTTGACCGCGATGTGGTCGAGTTGCTTCGGCTCGAGGCCGAAGGAGGCGAGGCTCTCGCCGGCCATGATCCGGGCCGCGATCTTGGCGACCGGGATGCCGACGGTCTTGGCGACGAAGGGCACCGTGCGCGAAGCGCGCGGATTGACCTCGAGGACGAAGACCTCGCCGTCCTTGATGGCGTACTGGACGTTCATCAGGCCGCCGACCTTCAGCGCCCGTGCCATCGCCGCGGTCTGGCGCTCGAGTTCGGCGACCGTCTCGGGCGACAGCGAGTGCACCGGCAGCGAACAGGCGCTGTCGCCGGAATGGATGCCGGCCTCCTCGATGTGCTCCATCACGCCGGCGACGAAGACGTCGCGGCCGTCGCAGAGCGCGTCGACGTCGACCTCGGTGGCGTCGGTCAGGTAGCGGTCGAACAGGAGCGGGCTCTTGCCCAGCACCATGTTGATCTGGCCGGTCTTATCGTTCGGGTACTGCGCCTTGACGTCGGCGGGCACCAGGGCCGGCAGGGTCGCCGAGAGGTAGGCGTCGAAGCCGGCCTCGTCGCGGATGATCGCCATGGCGCGCCCGCCGAGCACGTAGGACGGCCGCACGACGAGCGGGAAGCCGAGCTCCATCGCCACGAGCCGGGCCTGCTCGATCGAGTAGGCGATGCCGTTCTTCGGCTGCTTCAGCTGCAGCTTGTCGAGCAGGCGCTTGAAGCGGTCGCGGTCCTCGGCGAGGTCGATGGCGTCGACCGAGGTGCCGAGGATCGGGATGCCGGCGCGCTCGAGGGCGTCGGCGAGCTTCAGCGGGGTCTGGCCGCCGAACTGCACGATCACGCCGTGCAGCGTGCCGTTCTCCTGCTCGACGCGCAGGATCTCGAGCACGTCCTCGGCGGTCAGCGGCTCGAAGTAGAGCCGGTCGGAGGTGTCGTAGTCGGTCGACACGGTCTCCGGGTTGCAGTTGACCATGATGGTCTCGAAGCCGGCGTCGGCGAGCGCGAAGCAGGCGTGGCAGCAGCAGTAGTCGAACTCGATGCCCTGACCGATCCGGTTCGGGCCGCCGCCGAGGATGACGACCTTGCGCTTGTCGGACGGCCGCGCCTCGTCGGCGAGGGCGCCGGCGAAGGGCGTCTCGTAGGTCGAGTACATGTAGGCGGTCGGCGAGGCGAACTCGGCGGCGCAGGTGTCGATGCGCTTGTAGACCGGGTGCACCCCGAGCGCCCTGCGCCGGGCCGCGACGTCGGCCTCGGTGGTGCGGGCGAGTTCGGCGAGGCGGGCGTCGGAGAAGCCCATCGCCTTCAGCCGGCGCAGCCAGCCGGCCGTGGTCGGCAGGCCGTTCGCGCGGATCTTCGCCTCGGTGGCGACGATGGCCTCGATCTCCTTCAGGAACCAGGGATCGATCTTGGAGATGGCGTGGACGTCCTCGACCGAGAAGCCGAGCCGCATCGCCTGGGCGACGTGGCGCAGCCGGTCCGGCGTCGGCGTGCCGAGGGCGGCGCGCACGGCGTTCTTGTCGTCGCCCTGGCCGGCGCCGGCGATCTCGATCTCGTTGAGTCCGGTCAGGCCGGTCTCGAGGCCGCGCAGCGCCTTCTGCAGCGATTCCTGGAAGGTGCGGCCGATCGCCATCACCTCGCCGACCGACTTCATCGAGGTGGTCAGCGTCGGCTCGGCGCCGGGGAACTTCTCGAAGGCGAAGCGCGGGATCTTCGTGACGACGTAGTCGATCGTCGGCTCGAAGGCCGCCGGGGTGGCGCCGCCGGTGATGTCGTTGGCGAGTTCGTCGAGCGTGTAGCCGACCGCGAGCCGTGCCGCGACCTTGGCGATCGGGAAACCGGTCGCCTTGGAGGCGAGCGCGGACGAGCGCGACACGCGCGGGTTCATCTCGATGACGATCAGCCGACCGTCCTTCGGGTTGACCGCGAACTGGACGTTGGAGCCGCCGGTCTCGACGCCGATCTCGCGCAGCACCGCGCACGAGGCGTCGCGCATGATCTGGTATTCCTTGTCCGTCAGCGTCAGCGCCGGCGCGACCGTGATCGAATCGCCGGTGTGGACGCCCATCGGATCGAGGTTCTCGATCGAGCAGACGATGATGCAGTTGTCGTCGCGATCGCGGACGACCTCCATCTCGAATTCCTTCCAGCCGAGGACGCTCTCCTCGACCAGGACCTCGTTGGTCGGCGACGCCTCGACACCGGACAGGACGATCTCGTTGAGGTCCTCGATGGTGTAGGCGATGCCGCCGCCGAGGCCGCCCATGGTGAAGGACGGCCGCACGATCGCCGGCAGGCCGGTGACCTTGGCGGCCTCGAGCGCCTGCGTCTGCGCCGACAGCCGGTATTCCTGGCGTCTCAGGCTCTCGCCGGCGTCCCATTCGCCCTCGAAGGCGGCGAGCGCCTTGGCGAGCGCGGCGCCCTCGAGGCCCTGGGCCTCGATCGCGGTCCGGCGACCCTCGTACTCGGCCCGGAACTTCTGCTTCAGCGCGGAGGTGTTGACGAAGGCGGCCTTCGGCGTCGCGAGACCGATCCGGGTCATCGCCTCGCGGAACAGCTCGCGGTCCTCGGCCTTGTCGATCGCCTCGGCGGTGGCGCCGATCATCTCGACGCCGTGCTTGTCGAGCACGCCCATGCGCTTCAGGCTGAGGGCGCAGTTGAGCGCGGTCTGGCCGCCCATGGTCGGCAGCAGGACGAGCTTCTCGTCCGGATGGAGGCCGCGCTCGCGCTCGATGATCTTCGCCACGATCTCGGGCGTGATCGGCTCGATGTAGGTGGCGTCCGCCAGCTCCGGATCCGTCATGATGGTGGCCGGATTGGAGTTGACGAGGACGATGCGGTAGCCCTCGGCTTTCAGCGCCTTGCAGGCCTGCGTGCCGGAATAGTCGAACTCGCAGGCCTGGCCGATCACGATGGGGCCGGCGCCGATGATCAGGATGGCGTCGATGTCGGTGCGTCTGGGCATCGCTCACTCGTGTCCGGGCGCGACCGGCGGGCGGGAGGGCGCCGCCGGAGCTGGGGAGATCTCGGAGTCTCGGGAACTCGGGTCGCGCGGCTTATAGAGGAAAAGTCCCGCCCCGCAAACCCCGCGCCGGCGCCGTCCCGGCCGGTCCGGCTCGCGTCATCGCCGCTTCACGTGCGAACAATAGCGCTGGTCCCGACAGGACCGTCAGGGGGTGGACCATGCGCATCTCGATCATCGTCGCCGCCGCGCTCGTCGCGGCGCTCTCCGTCTCTCCGGCCGCGGCGGAGACGCGGCTGAAGGTCATGACCTTCAACGTCTACGGCGCCGGTCTGAACGGCACCGGCTCGATCGCCGAGGTCGCCGCCGCGATCCGTGCCGCCGGCGCCGACGTGGTCGGCGTCCAGGAGGTCCGGGCCGAGAAGAACCCGTGCACCGCCGACGACTGCCCGGCCGACGGTCCCAGCGTCGCCGCCGACCTCGCCAAGGCGCTCGGCTGGCACGTCCACGACCAGACCGCCGCCAACGAGGCGCTGTGGGCCAACGCCGTGATCTCGCGCTACCCGATCGGCGCGGCGACCGCGCACGACCTCGGCGTGCCGCTCGACGTCGAGGGCCGCAAGGTCTGGCTGTTCAACCTGCACCTCGACGATTCGCCCTACCAGCCCTACCAGGCCATGGGCATCGAATACGGTGCCGCGCCCTTCACCAAGGACCCGAAGGAACTCGCCCGCTTCTCCGCCGAGACCCGCGGCGGCGCGATGAAGCTGTTCGCCGAGGACCTGAAGGCCGCCGACGGCGCCGACGCGGTGTTCGTCACCGGCGACTTCAACGAGCCGTCCCATCTCGACTGGTCCGAGGCGGCGGTGAAGGCCGGCCTGCAGCCGGTCGCGGTCGACTACGTCGCGTCGACGACGATCCTCGGCCTCGGCTTCACCGACGCGCTGCGCGCCGTCTTCCCCGACGTCGCGAAGAAGCCGGCCTTCACCTGGACCCCGACCACCGCCGCCGACGACCCGACCGACCACCACGACCGCATCGACTTCGTCTACGCCCGCGGCGCGGGCCTCGAGGTGCTGTCCGCCGCGATCGTCGGCGAGAAGGCGCCCGAGGCCGACGTGGTGGTGACGCCCTGGCCGTCCGACCACCGCGCCGTCGTCGCCGAGGTCGCGTTCTGACCGAAGGGGCCCGAGGGATCGATCCGCCGGCCCGGCGCGTTGTCCGGCGGATCCGCCCGCGGCCGGCCGCGGCGGGGCGGGACAACGGCGGTGGATTCGTGCGAAACCTCCGCGGAGAGGGACGGGGAGGGCGAGCGCCATGCGCTGGAGAGGCCGCGAGGAGAGCAGCAACGTCGAGGACCGCCGCAGCGACGGCGGCGGCATCGGCGACGGCGGGGGCGGCTTCCGCATCCCGGTCGGCGGTCTCGGCCGCGGCGGCGGTCCCAGCATCGGCGTGATCGTCGTGGTGATGGTCGTGCTGTGGTTCCTCGGCATCAACCCGATGGTGCTGCTGCAGGGCGGCTCGATCGACCTCGGCGGCGGGGCTCCCTCGCCGGTGCGCGAGGCGTCGCGGACCGGCGGCGGCGAGGACGAGATGCGCCAGTTCGTCGGCGTCGTCCTCAAGGAGACCGAGACGACCTGGGACCAGATCTTCAAGGCGTCGGGCGAAACCTACCCGAAGCCGAAGCTGGTGCTGTTCACCGGCCAGATCCAGTCGGCCTGCGGCTTCGCCAGCGCGGCCAGCGGGCCGTTCTACTGCCCGGGCGACCGCAAGGTCTACATCGACCTCGCCTTCTATGACGAGTTGAAGCGGCGCTTCAAGGCGCCGGGCGACTTCGCCCAGGCCTACGTGATCGCCCACGAGGTCGGCCACCACATCCAGAACCTCACCGGCGTGTTGCCCGACTTCAACGAGAAGCGCCGGTCGATGTCGGAGCGCGACGCCAACGCCATGAGCGTGCGCGTCGAGCTCCAGGCCGACTGCTACGCCGGCGTCTGGGCCGCCGACGCCGAGCGGCGCGGGCTGCTCGAGGCCGGCGACGTCGAGGAGGCGCTCAACGCCGCCACCCAGATCGGCGACGACGCCATCCAGAAGCGGATGCAGGGCTACGTGGTGCCGGAGAGCTTCAACCACGGCACGTCCGAACAGCGCAAACGCTGGTTCCGCACCGGCTACGAGAACGGCGGGCCGGACGCCTGCGACACCTTCTCGCCGCGCAGCCTGTGAGCGCGGCGCCGGCGCCGGACCATCCGCCCCACCATCCGCCCCCTTGACGGGGCGGCGCTCCCGTGCGCCCGTGCCGGCGGACTCCAAGGAGATCGCGCGGCATGGCGGACGGTCGGGCCCGGGGCGGGCTGCTCTTCGTTTTCCTCACCGTCCTGCTCGACGTGGTCGGGATCGGCATGGTGATCCCGATCCTGCCGAGCCTGATCGGCGAACTCACCGGCGAGACGGTGTCGGCCGCCGCCGTCGACGGCGGCTGGCTGATCTTCGTCTACGCCGGCATGCAGTTCCTGTTCGCGCCGGTGATCGGCAACCTGTCCGACCGCTTCGGCCGGCGGCCGCTGCTGCTCGCCTCCGTCGCCACCTTCGGTCTCGACAACCTGATCTGCGCGCTCGCGCCCAATCTCGCCTGGCTGTTCCTCGGCCGCACCCTCGCCGGCATCTCCGGCGGCAGCTACACCACGGCCGGCGCCTACATCGCCGACGTCGCGACGCCGGAGAACCGGGCGAAGAGCTTCGGGCTGATGGGCGTCGCCTTCGGCGTCGGCTTCGTGCTCGGTCCGGCGCTCGGCGGCCTCGCCGGCGAGCTCGGGCCGCGGGTGCCGTTCTTCGCGGCGGCGGCGCTGTCGGCGGTCAACTTCGCGATCGGCTGGGTGTTCCTGAAGGAGAGCCTGCCGCCCGAGCGGCGCCGGCCGTTCTCGCTCGCCCGCGCCAATCCGCTCGGGGCGCTCCGCCAGATGCGCCGGCACCCGACCATCCTCGGCCTCGGCGCGGTGATCGTGATCTACCAGATCGCCCACGACGCCAACCCGTCGGTGTGGGCCTACGCCGCCAAGCTGCGCTTCGGCTGGAGCGAGGGCGAGATCGGGCTGTCGCTCGCCGCCGTCGGCGTCGCCATGGCGGTGGTGATGGGCGGCCTGATCGGGCCCGTGGTGAAGCGCTTCGGCGAATGGCGGGCGGCGCTCGCCGGCCTGCTGCTCGCCGCCGTCGGCTTCACCGGCTACGCCTTCGCGACGGCGGGCTGGGTGATGTTCGTCTTCGTCGTGCCCTTCGCCTTCATCGGCCTGATCGAGCCCTCGATCCGGGCGATCGCGGTCGGGCGGATGCCCGAGGACGCCCAGGGCGAACTCCAGGGCGCCATCGCCAGCCTGAAGAGCCTGACCATGGTGCTGTCGCCGATCCTGATGACGCGTCTGTTCGCCTGGTTCACCGGCGCCGACGCGCCGGTCTACTTTCCCGGCGCGCCGTTCCTGGCGGCGTCCGTGCTGCTCGTGGTCGGCGCGGCGCTGCTGACGCGGGAGAAGGCGCGGGACGCCGGCTGAACCGGCGCCCCCCCACGGGGCCGAAGAGGTCAGGCCCGCTCGGGCACCGGCGCCTCGCCCTTGCGCTCGCGGATCAGGTTGACGAAGCGGCGGAACAGGTAGTGGCTGTCCTGCGGGCCGGGGCTCGCCTCCGGATGGTACTGCACCGAGAAGGCCGGCTTGTCCTTGAGGCGGATGCCGCAGTTGGAGCCGTCGAACAGCGAGACGTGGGTCTCCTCGACGCTGTCCGGCAGACTGGTGGTGTCGACCGCGAAGCCGTGGTTCATCGAGGTGATCTCGACCTTGCCGGTGGTGTGGTCCATCACCGGGTGGTTCGCGCCGTGGTGGCCCTGGTGCATCTTGACGGTGCGCCCGCCGACGGCGAGGCCGAGCATCTGGTGGCCGAGGCAGATGCCGAAGGTCGGAACGCCGGTCTCGACCACCGCGCGGATGGTCGGCACGGCGTATTCGCCGGTGGCGGCGGGGTCGCCGGGGCCGTTCGACAGGAAGACGCCGTCCGGCTCGTGGGCGAGCACGTCCTCGGCGGTCGCGGTCGCCGGCAGCACGGTGACGGCGCAGCCCTGGTCGGCGAGCAGGCGCAGGATGTTGCGCTTGATGCCGAAGTCGATGGCGACAACCTTGTACTTCGGCTCGGTCTGCCGGCCGTAGCCCTTGCCGTTCTCCCAGGTGGTCTCGTCCCAGGTGAAGCTCTGGGTGTTGGTGACCTCCTTGGCGAGGTCGAGCCCGACCAGCCCGCCCCAGGCCGCCGCCTGCGCCTTCAGCGCGGGGAGGTCGAACACGCCGTCGGCGGCGTGGGCGATCACGGCGTTCGGCATGCCCTTCTCGCGGATCAGCGCGGTGAGGGCGCGGGTGTCGACGCCGGTGATGCCGACGATCCCCCGGGCGGCGAGCCAGGTATCGAAGGCGCGGGTCGAGCGCCAGTTCGAGGGATCGGTGACGTCGTCGCGCAGCACCACGCCGCGCACGCCCGAGGCCGCCGCCATGTTGACGGTCTCGATGTCCTCGTCGTTGACGCCGACGTTGCCGACGTGCGGAAAGGTGAAGGTGACGATCTGCCCGGCGTAGGAGGGATCGGTCAGGATCTCCTCGTAGCCGGTCATGGCGGTGTTGAAGCAGACCTCGCCGACCGCGGCCCCTCGCGCGCCGATGCCGAAGCCCTCGATCACGGTGCCGTCGGCGAGCACCAGCACGGCGGTCGGCGTCGGTTCTTCCCAGGCGGTGGCGGTCATCGGTCGGTCCCTCCGGGTCGCGGACGGATCGCAGGCCGCGTGCGCGCCCGCACCCGGAACGGGCGGCGAGGGCGACGGCGCGTGCGAAAAGGCGCGGGCCGACCCGTCGGGTCCCACGCGCGGCGGAAAATAGGGGAGCCGGGCGGCGCCGTCAACTGCGAGGGAGATGATAAAAAGACAAATGAAAACAATGATCTGCTGTTCCGGTGCGAACGCGGTCGGTGCCGCATGGCAGTCGCTCCGCGGGGGCGGGAAGAAAATCGCGCGAGACTCGATCTCGCGCTGCCCGAGGGTGAAGCGAGTGCCGCCGGCAGATCCCGGTACGCCACGGTCGGCCTGCGCTTCCGCTGGTGACGGTGGATGGCGTGGCGCCGGCGATAGTGGCCGCCGGGTCGGCGGGGTAGTAGGATGGCACCATGCGTTTCCCGCCCCACGTCCTCGACGACATCCGCAACCGGCTGCCGATCTCCCAGGTGGTCGGCCGGCGCGTGACCTTCGACCGCCGCAAGAGCCAGCCCGCCCGCGGCGACTTCTGGGCCTGCTGCCCGTTCCACCAGGAGAAGACGCCGTCGTTCCACTGCGACGACCGCCGCGGCATCTACCATTGCTTCGGTTGCGGGGCGACCGGAGACCACTTCAAGTTCGTCACCGAGACCGAGGGGCTCGGCTTCGGCGAGGCTGTCGAGCGGCTCGCCTCCGAGGCCGGCGTCGCGCTGCCGAAGGCAGATCCGCGCGAGCGCGAGCGCGAGGCGGTCCGCGTCGACCTCTCCGGGGCCTGCGAGATCGCGGCGAAGTTCTTCGAGCAGCGCCTGCGCGCCCCCGAGGGCCGGCCGGCGCGCGACTACCTGATCCGCCGTGGCCTGACCGAGAAGACCGTGGCCGAGTTCCGGATCGGCTGGGCGTCCGACGAGCGCGACGCGCTGAAGCGCCACCTCGTCCAGAACGGCGTCGCCGAGGAGGTCGCGGTCACCGCCGGCCTCCTGATCAAGCCGGAGGACGGCCGCTCGTCCTACGACCGCTTCCGCGGCCGGGTGATGATCCCGATCCACGACGAGCGCGGCCGCGTCGTCGCCTTCGGCGGCCGCACCCTCGATCCGGACGGCCAGCCGAAGTACCTCAACTCGCCGGAGACGCCGATCTTCCACAAGGGCACGATGCTGTTCAACGTGCACCGGGCCCGCGAGGCGGCGCACAAGTCGGGCTCGATCGTCGTCACCGAAGGCTATCTCGACGCCATCGCCGTGCACCAGGCCGGCATCCGCAACGTCGTCGCCGCCCTCGGCACCGCCTTCACCGAGGACCATATCCAGCGGCTCTGGCGCCTCGCGCCCGAACCGGTGATCTGCTTCGACGGCGACCGCGCCGGCATTGCCGCGGCGCACCGGGCGATCGACCGCATCCTGCCCGTCCTGAAGAGCGGCTTCTCCTTCAACTTCTGCTTCCTGCCCGACGGCAAGGACCCCGACGACGTCGTCCGCGCCGGCGGCGCCGAGGCCTTCCTGGCCGAGACCGCCAAGGCCCGCCCGCTGTCGGAGGTGCTGTGGGAGCGCGAGGCCGCCGGCGCGCGCATCGACACGCCCGAGCGCAAGGCGGCGCTGGAGGCGCGCGTCGACGAACTCGTCCGCCTGATCCGCGACGACAGGGTGGCACGGCGCTACCGGCTGGCGCTCCGGGTCAAGCTGTCCGAACTGTTCTGGGCGCACGACCGCCGGACGCGCTCGGGTTCCGCGCCGGGGACCGGCGAGCGCGGCGCTCCGGCCGCGGCGCCGATGGCCGCGGGCGTCGACCTCCGGCCGGCCGACGACCCGGAACTCGCCGCGATCGAACGCATCCTGCTCGGGCTCTGCGTCGAGTATCCCGACCTCTACGAGGCCAACATCGAGCGGCTGGTGCGCACCGAGTTCCGCGTCAAGGCGCTGGAAGACTTCAAGCGCGCGCTCTACCGCATCGCCGTCGACCTCGACGAGAGTTCGGTGTCGAGCTTCTACGAGGCGCTCGACGGCCGCTTCTACTTCGTGCTCAACGAGGTCCACGGCGACGAGGCGCGGCGCGAGGGTGCGGTGACCGCGCCGCGCGGCCACAAGCTGCGCGAACGGCTGCCGATCCTGCGCTTCCACCCGCCGGAGAGCTTCGTCGAGACCTGTTTCGACATCCTGATCGAGCGGTTGTCGCTGCGCGCGCTCGCCGGCGACATCGAGCACGACATGGCCGCGGTGGGAGAGGCCACCGACGAGGAGCAGGCGACGCGCATCTTCGAACTGGCGCGCGAATTGACCCGCCGCCGCGAGGAACTCGCCCGCCGCGAGGCCGAACTCGCCGAAGCCGCCAAGGCGATCCGCGCCGCCACCACCGGCGGGCGCGCCTCGGCGGCGGCGCTGTGGCATTGAGGGCGCGTCCGGCCGCCGATTCGCCGGTGCCGCGAATCACCCTTGCGGATTCCTCGCCGCTCGCTACATAGACGAGTCCGGGAAGGGGTACCCCATTCCCGCGCGAAGGATGCGCGCCACGCGTCGCCCGAGGGCGGCCGGCCGACGACGTCGCGGATCGGGGTGCTCGCGGACCGCATCGGGCTTTCCAGGGCGCGACGAGACGGGACGGGACGAACCATCGCAAGCGGAACGGCGTTGCGAGGGATCGTGGCCGGCCCTCGTTCGGCTTGGCACGGGCCCGTGGCGTGGTCGGTTTTGCCGGCCGGGCAGAGTTAAAGCGGGTTTAAGGGCTGGACGGGCATTTTCCCGAGTGGTGCGACCGCTCGGGATCGCGGCTTCCGGGCGGAGGCGGCGGGTCCGGACGGATGGCGGGACAGGCCCGGCGCGGCAGGACGGCGCGACGGCCGACGGCGGAGACGGACATGGCGACGAAAGCGACCGAAGCGGACGAAGCGACGGAAACCGGCGCGGAGAGCCCGGACAGCCCGCTGCTCGACCTCTCGGATGCCGCCGTCAAGCGGATGATCAAGCTGGCGAAGAAGCGCGGCTACGTCACCTACGACGAGCTCAACGAGGTGCTCCCCTCCGAGGAGGTGACCTCCGAGCAGATCGAGGACACGATGGCCATGCTCTCCGACATGGGCATCAACGTCATCGACGCCGAAGAGGCCGAGGAGAACCAGGGCGCGGCCCAGGCCTCCGCCGACGCCGAGGGCGGCGACGAAGAGGCCGGCGAGCTCGCCGAGAGCACCGGCACCGCGGTCGCCCGCACCACCACCACGCGCGAGCCGACCGACCGCACCGACGACCCGGTGCGCATGTACCTGCGCGAGATGGGCTCGGTCGAGCTCCTGTCCCGCGAGGGCGAGATCGCCATCGCCAAGCGCATCGAGGCCGGCCGCGAGGCGATGATCGCCGGCCTCTGCGAGAGCCCGCTGACCTTCCAGGCCATCATCGTGTGGCGGGACGAGCTCAACGAGGGCAAGATCCTCCTGCGCGACATCATCGACCTCGAGGCCACCTACGCCGGCCCGGACGGGCGCGGCGCGCCGCTGCCCGGCATGGGCGAAGGCGGCGAGGCGGCGGAGGAGGGCGGCGGCGAAGCCGCGCCCGGTCCCGGCGCCGGGGGCGAGGAGACGCCCGAGCCGGAGATGATGGACGAGGACGACATGGAGAACAACATCTCCCTGTCGGCCATGGAAGCCGAACTCAAGCCGAAGGTGCTCGAGACCTTCGACCGCATCGCCGAGAACTTCAAGAAGCTGCGCCGTCTGCAGGAGCAGCACGTCGAGAACCGGCTGAAGAACACCACCCTGTCGCCGTCCCAGGAGCGCCGCTACAAGAAGCTCGAGGAGGAGATCCAGGAGGATGTCAAGTCGCTCTCGCTCAACGCCGCCCGCATCGAGGCGCTGGTCGAGCAGCTCTACGACATCAACAAGAAGCTGATGGGCCTCGAGGGCCGCCTGCTCCGCCTGGCCGAGAGCTACGGCGTCAAGCGCGAGGACTTCCTGCGCGAGTACCAGGGCTCCGAGCTCGACCCGAACTGGATCCGCCGCGTCGCGTCGCTGTCGTCGCGCGGGTGGAAGGAATTCGTGGCGCGCGAGAAGGAGGACATCCGCGAGCTCCGGCAGTCGATCCAGAACCTCGCCACCGAGACCGGCCTCGAGCCCGGCGAGTACCGCCGGATCGTCCATCTGGTGCAGAAGGGCGAGAAGGAGGCCCGGCAGGCCAAGAAGGAGATGGTCGAGGCGAACCTGCGCCTCGTGATCTCGATCGCCAAGAAATACACCAACCGCGGCCTGCAGTTCCTGGACCTGATCCAGGAGGGCAACATCGGCCTGATGAAGGCGGTCGACAAGTTCGAGTACCGCCGCGGCTACAAGTTCTCGACCTACGCCACTTGGTGGATCCGGCAGGCGATCACCCGCTCGATCGCCGACCAGGCCCGCACCATCCGCATCCCGGTGCACATGATCGAGACGATCAACAAGATCGTCCGGACCTCGCGCCAGATGCTGCACGAGATCGGCCGCGAGCCGACGCCGGAGGAGCTGGCCGAGAAGCTGGCGATGCCGCTCGAGAAGGTGCGCAAGGTCCTCAAGATCGCCAAGGAGCCGATCTCGCTCGAAACGCCGATCGGCGACGAGGAGGACAGCCACCTCGGCGACTTCATCGAGGACAAGAACGCGATCCTGCCGATCGACGCGGCGATCCAGTCGAACCTGCGCGAGACGACCACGCGCGTGCTGGCCTCGCTCACCCCGCGCGAGGAACGCGTGCTGCGCATGCGCTTCGGCATCGGCATGAACACCGACCACACCCTCGAGGAGGTCGGCCAGCAGTTCTCGGTCACCCGCGAGCGCATCCGCCAGATCGAGGCGAAGGCGCTACGGAAGCTCAAGCACCCGAGCCGCAGCCGCAAGCTCCGCAGCTTCCTCGACAATTGATACCGGCCCCGCCCGCGTCGCGACGCGGGCGGGGTTACGGCCATTCGGCCTGCGCCCGGTCGGGCGCTCGGCGCGCCATCCCTCGACGAGGCCGCCCGTGCGAAGAGCCCGGGCGGCCTCGCCGTTTCCGGCCGTCAGCGGCCGGGGGCGGCGACCAGCAGCCCGACGATCCGCCGCACCAGCGGCAGCACGAGCAGCAGGGTGGGAAAGGCGACCACCCAGGACAGCGCCCAGGCGGTCGGCCAGACGTGGACGAATTCGGGCACGGGCCCGAGGCTGCGCAGGGTGGAGACGAGCGACACCACCAGCGTCATCAGCACCGACAGGATGAAGGGCATGACGACGGGGGCCCAGTGGGCGGGCAGCTTGCGCGAACGCGCGCGGACATCAGTGTTCATGGGAAGATCCGGGACATCTGCCCGGCAACGGGAGCGATCCATACGTCGACGCCTCCGGCCGGGCCGGTTGATGCGTTGCCTGACGTCGGACGCTTACGGCGCCCGCCATCTCTGTCGATGGATCGGCGCGAGCGGGAGAAGACCACCGCGGCGGCAGCGAGTCAAGGCAGTGGTCGTGGACGACTGCGCCACCCCCGCCCTTGACGGGCGGCGCCGGCGCGGGTTTACCGGAACGAGGCGGCGTCGTGCCGCGTGGAGCTGGTGGCGATGTCGTTCCTGAAGAAGCTGTTCGGTCTCGGCGGCGGCGCCGCCACGCCGGCCGGGCCGGCGCCGGCCTTCGAGTACAAGGGCTTCCTGATCCGGGCGACCCCGGTCGCCGAGGGCGGCGAGTGGCGGGTTTCCGGCGTCGTGGTCGAACTCGGCGAGGGCGGGCGCGAACTGCCGTTCCAGCGCGCCGACCGGATGTCGTCGAAGGACGAATGCGTCGAGATCACCTTCCAGAAGGGCCGGCAGATCATCGACGACCACCGCGGGCGCCCGTTCGGCTGAACGCTTCGGCGTGCACGGGTCTACGCTTTGGCGTGCACCGCGGGCGTGGTAGCATCCGCTCCATGAACAAGCCGGTCGTGATCGCCCAGGACGGACTGCCCCGCCGCCTCTTCTCGGTGGCCGACGTCGACCGCATGGTCGAGGCCGGGATCATCGGCCACGACGAGCGCGTCGAGATCGTCGACGGGGAGATCCTGCCGATGTCGCCGAAGGGCCCGCTGCACGAGACCTTCAAGCAGCATCTCACCATCCACTTCGCCCGCAACCTGCCGGCGGGGACGACCTTCATCCAGGAAGCCGGCTGGCGGCTCGGCGAGATGCTCTATCTCGAGCCGGACTACCTGTTCTTCCCCGACCGTCTCGGCATCGCCACCGTCGGCGGCCCGGACGCGCTGCTGGTCGTCGAGGTCGCCGACACCTCGCTCGGCTACGACGCCGGCCGCAAGGTCGAGCTCTACGCCCGGCTCGGCGTGCGCGAATACTGGGTCGTCGAGGCCCGCACCCGCGAGACCCGCGTCCACCGCGAGCCCGACGGCGGCCATTTCGGCCGCCGCTTCGTCGCCGGTCCCGACGACGTGCTGGCGCCGCATCTCCTCGCCGGCCTGACGCTGCGCCTTTCCGACCTGCCGCTCTGACCACGTGCGGCGCGGACCGGGAGGTCCGCACCGCCGTCCGCGTCCAGCCTCAGACGAACTCGAGCCCCGGCACCGCGCCGAGGAAGTCCGGCTTGCCGATCTCGACGCCGTTGGCGCGCAGGATCCCGTAGGCGGTGGCGAGGTGGAAGTGGAAGTTCGGCAGCGCGTAGTGGAGGAGATAGGCCGTCGCCTCCATGCGGCCGCGCTTGGTCGGGCCCATCGGGAACTCGATCGTGCGGCCGGGCGCGGCGGCGACCAGCGCCGGGTCGATGCCGCCGAGGACGGCGAGGGTGCGCTCGATGCGGGCGCGCAGGTCGGCGAGGGTGGCCTCGTCGTCGGCGAAGGCCGGAGCCTCGACGCCGGCGGCGCGGGCGGTGGCGTTCTTGGCGAAGTCGCAGGCGATCTGGACCTGACGGGCCAGCGGGTACATGTCGGCGATCAGCCGGCAGCCCGGCAGAACGGCGGGGCCGACCCGCCGGGCCTCGGACCAGGCCTCGGCCTTGCCGAGCACGGCCGAGAGCGCGCCGAGCGAGCGCACGAACACGGGAACGGTGATGGTGTAGGCGTCGATCGTCATCCGGTGGTCTCCTCGTGGCGGCCGTGCCGCGGCACCCGCGCCGCGCCGGGATAGCGGTTCGGCACCGCCGCGGAAAGAGGGTGCCGGCCCGACGGCGCTTGCCGGCCGGCCGGCCGGTGCTATCCTCCCGGGCATGAACCACGTTCTCCCCCTTCGGCCAGAACCGGCCCGGACCCAGGCGGCCGACGGCATGCCGCGCCGGGCCTTCACCGTCGCGGAGGTCGAGGCGATGGTGCGCGCCGGCATCGTCGGCGCCGACGAGCGCTTCGAGATGATCGGCGGGGAGATCGTGCCGATGTCGCCCAAGGGCGCCCGCCACGAGTGGGTGAAGATCGAGCTGAACCAGCATTTCCAGACGGTCAGGCCGAACGACTTGACGATCGCGCAGGAGACGACCCTGCGCCTCGACGAGCGCTGCTTCCTCGAGCCCGATTTCTGCGTGTTCCGCCGCCAGGGCGGGCCGCCGGAGATCGACGGCTCGCTGGTGCTGCTGGCGGTCGAGGTCGCCGACAGCTCGCTGCGCTACGATCTCGGCCGCAAGATCGCGGTCTACGCCGCCTACGGCGTGCGCGAGGTCTGGGTGGTGAACGCCCTGACGCTGGTCACCCGCATCCATCGCCGCCTCGGCGTCGCCGGCTACGGCGAGGTCGTGGACCTCGGCGCGGCCGAGCGCCTGGAGCCGATGCTGGTGCCGGCCCTCGCCGTCACGCTCTCCGACCTCGGGCTCGCCCCGTCGACCGACCCGACCTGAAGAGGACCTCGACCCCATGGCCGACACCACCCAGGCGGCGACCGAGCAGCCGCGCGGCGACCTCACGGTGCGCCAGATCGCGATGCCCGCCGACACCAACGCCAACGGCGACATCTTCGGCGGCTGGGTGATGAGCCAGATGGACCAGGCCGGCGGCATCGCCGGTGTCGAGCGGGCGCGCGGCCGTGTCGTCACCGTGGCGGTCGACGGCATGATCTTCCACCGGCCGGTCAAGGTCGGCGACGTGCTCTGCGTCTACACCGAGGTGACGGCGGTCGGGCGGACCTCGATGAAGATCCGCATCGAGGCCTGGGCCCGGCGCTTCCGCACCGAGGGGCGCGAGAAGGTCACCGAGGCGGTGTTCACCTTCGTCGCGATCGACGACGAGGGCCGTCCGCGGCCGGTGCCGACGCTCTGATCCGGGCGGCGCGGTGGCGGTGTCGCGCCGCGGCGGGTCCGGACCGTACCCTCGCCCGTCCGGCGCGAGGGAACCGCGACGGGGGCGCTCGCCGTTTCCCGTCGCACGCCGCGGCGACGGCGGCGCGGCAGGGAGGAAGGGCCATGGCCGCTGACGAGACCATCGCGCTGGTCCGGCGCTATTTCGAGGCGCTCGACGCCCGCTCCATCGCCGGCGTGCTGGCGACGCTCGACCCGGAGGTGGTCCACGACGTCAATCAGGGCGGCCGGCGGATCGGCCGCGAGGCCTTCGAGAGCTTCCTGATCCACATGGCGCGGTGCTACCGCGAGACCTGTGCCGACCTCGTCGTGTTCGCCAGCGACGACGGTGGCCGCGCCGCCGCGGAATACACCCTGCGCGGCACCTACGAGGCCACCGAGGACGGCCTGCCCGAGGCGCGCGGGCAGCGCTATTCGATCGCTGGCGGCTCGTTCTTCGCGATCGAGGACGGTCTGATCGTCCGCGTCACCAGTTACTACAACCTCGAGGACTGGCTCGCCCGGATCGCCGAGGGCTGACGGGGGCGGCGGGTCGGTTTCCGCCGCCGGGAGGGGTGGCGGCCGCAACGGAGAGACGAGATGCGCGAAGTCCGCGTGGCCGCGGCCCAATACCCGATCGACCGCTTCGACGGCCTCGACGCCTACGAGGCCAAGCTCGCCGGCTGGATCACCCGTGCCGCCGAGGCAGGCGCGCAGCTGCTGGTGTTCCCCGAATATGCCGCGATGGAACTCGGCGCGCTCGCGCCCGATCCCGGCGACCTCGCCGGCTCGACCGACGTGGTGGCCCGGCTCCTGCCGGAGATCGACGCGCTGCACCGGACGCTGGCGCGCCGCCACGGCGTCCACGTCCTCGCCGGCTCGGCGCCGGTGAAGGGCGGCGACGGCCTGTTCCGCAACGTCGCCCGGCTGTTCACGCCCGGCGGCGCGGTCGGGCGGCAGGAGAAGGTGATGATGACGCGCTTCGAGCGCGAGCCCTGGGGCGTCGTCGGCGGCGGGCCGATCACGGTCTTCCGCACCGCGCTCGGCATCGTCGGCGTCTCGATCTGCTACGACGTCGAGTTCCCGCTGATCGCGCGGGCGCAGGCCGAGGCCGGCGCCGAGATCATCCTCGCCCCGTCGACGACCGAGACGCTGCACGGTTACTGGCGCGTCCGCCACGGCGGGCAGGCGCGCGCGCTCGAGAACCAGTGCTACGTCGTCCACGCCCCGACCGTCGGCGAGGCGCCGTGGTCGCCGGTGGTGGCGGCCAACCGCGGCGCGGCCGGCGTCTACGGCCCGCCCGACGGCGACTTCCCCGACGACGGCGTCGTCGCCCTCGGCGAGCGCGACGTGCCCGGCTGGGTCCACGCCCGCCTCGACCTCGACCGCGTCGCCGCGCTCCGGGCCGACGGCGGCGTGCTCAACTTCGCGCACTGGCCGGAGCAGGGCGTGGTGACCGCCCCGTCGGCCGAGGTGGTCGACCTGCGCTGAGGTCGCATCCCGAGCGACGGTTCGCCGGCTCCGGCGGGACGATGAGCCGGCTCATCATTGAAGCGGCAACCGTCCCGCCCGTCGCCCGTGCGATGCCCCGGCCGGGGGGGCCGGACATCGTCGTCCCGTCGTCACGGCTTCGGGCGGATCTCCCAGGAGACGTTGACGGTGACCTGGAGTTCCTGCTCGCCGGCGGCGATCGGCACGTCCTCGGCGGCGCGCTTGGCCATCATCGCGGGGGCGGCGTAGGGCATCGCCCCGCCGCTCTCGGAGACCGAGAGGATGCGGACCAGCTCGAAGCCGCCGGCCTCGGCGTAGATCTTCGCCTTGGCGGCGGCGGCGCGCATCGCGTCGGCGCGGGCGCGGTCGAGCAGGGCGTCCTCGTCGGCGCGGCCGAAAGCGATGCCCTGGACCTGGTTGGCGCCGACGCGCACGACCTTGTCGAGCAGGCCGCCAGTCTGGGTGACGTCGCGGATCTTGACGGTGACGAGGTTGGAGACGCGGTAGCCGACCACGCGCGGCGGGTCCTGGGTGCCGTCGTCGCGGGCCTGCGGGTAGACCGTGACCGGCTCGATCGAGAAGTTCGACGTCGCCATGTCGCGGTCGGCGATGCCGGCGGCCTCAAGGCTCTCGAAGGTCTTGCGCATGGCGGCGTTGTTGGCCTCGAGGGCCGCACCCGCGGTCTCCGCCTGCTCGACGACGCCGAGCGTGACCGTCGCAGTGTCCGGGACCGCCGTGACGCTGCCCTCGGCCGAAAGGTTCAGCGTCGGCACCGGCGGCTCGGCGCGCGCGGCCACCGGCACGGCGGCGAGGGCGGCGATCAGGGCGGCGCGTGTCACGATCCTCATGGCGTCGAGATCCTCCCGTTGGTCGCGGCCGGCCACGGCGGGGCCGGTCCATGGCCGATCGGGTCGCATCCGATTACGGCCGATTCAAGAGCCTCCCGCCCGCCACCCGCCATCCGAGCACGAACCGCCCGCACCCGGGTGGACAGCGCGCCCGCAAATCACTACCAAGTCCGTTCGGGGGCCTGTAGCTCAATGGTCAGAGCCGACCGCTCATAACGGTTTGGTTGCAGGTTCGAGTCCTGCCGGGCCCACCATCTCGCTTCGTGGCGGCTGGTCGTTCAGCCCGCGTCCCGCATCTCTTCCGCCGGTCGAACCGCCCTCCGAGGCCGCCGTCTTTTCGAAGAGGCGGGGAGAGGACCGGGATCGGCGTTCGTCGTTCGGTCGGCGTCCGCGCGACGCCGCTCACGCACCGGCGAGCGGCAGGTCGAGCGTTGCGCGGAAGCGTCCGTCCGCCCGCGCGTAGACGACCTCGCCGCCGTGGAGGCGGGCGATCTCGTCGACGATGGCGAGGCCGAGGCCGGTGCCGGTGCCGTCGGCCGAGCGGGCGGCGTCGCCGCGGACGAAGGGCTGGCGCAGGCGGTCGACCTCGTCCGGCGCGATGCCCTCGCCGGCGTCGGAGACGACGAAGCGGATCCGGTCGTCCCGGACGTCCGCCTCGAGCCCGACGGGCGCGGCGCCGTAGCGCAGCGCGTTGTCGACGAGGTTGGCGAGCGCCCGGCGCAGCGCCTCGGGGCGCCCCTGCAGCGTCGCGTCCGCATCCGGCGGCGCGACGACGACGCCCTCGGCGCCGTAGCGGGCGTCGAACGCGTCGAGGAGGTCGCGGACGGAGATCGCGGCCGGCGGCTCCGCCGCGAAGCCGCGGGCGAAGGTGAGGAACTGCGACAGGATCCGTTCCATGGCGTCGATCTGGCGCTCGGCGGCGTCCATCAGCGCACGGTCCTCCGCGTGCATCATCGACAGGGCGAGGCGCAGCTTGGTCAGCGGGGTGCGGACGTCGTGCGAGATGCCGGCGAGCACCATGCGGCGCTCGTTGTCGGCGTCCTGTAGGCGCCGCATCATGCCGTTGAAGCTGCGCGTGACCTCGGCGAGGTCGCGCGGGCCCGCCTCCGGCAGGGCCTCGGGCAGGTCGACCAGCGTCGCCCGCTCGCTGGCGACCCTGAGGTCGGTCAGCGGCTTCAGGAGCCGGCGCGTGAAGTTGGTGGCGACCACGGCGGAGATCGCGGCCGAGGCCAGCGCGCAGATCGCGAAAAGGCCGAGGATGCCGAGGCGTGGCAGCGTGCGCACCGACACCCAGTAACCGTCCGGCCCGATGGTGATGTGGACCCAGAGCCGGCCGAGCACGTCGGTGCGCCAGTGGAGGTCGCCGCGCGGGCCGAGCGCGTCGGAGAGCGCGTTCATGAACACCCGTTCGACCAGCAGCGGCGCCCCGCCGCCGTCGTCCGGGACGTCGGTGTCGTCGCGCAGGTCCAGCCAGCCGGACCGCTCCAGGTGCCCGATCAGCCGCGCCCGTCCCTCCGGGCCGACCTCCGACGCCGCGTCCGCCACCGCCACCACGCTCTCCGCCGTGGCGCGGGCGATGCGACGCATCTCGGGCACCAGCACCGCGACGGTGAACGAGGCGATCGTCAGGACCTGCGCCGCCAGCACCGCGGCGACGGTGGAGGCGAGCACGCGGCCCCACAGCGTGCGCGGCCAGCGTGCCCTCACGGCCCGTCCCCCGGCTTGGCGAAGACGTAGCCGTGGCCCCAGACGGTGCGGATCCAGACCGGGGCGTCGGGGTCGTCGCCGATCGCCTTGCGCAGGCGCGCGATCTGGACGTCGACGGCGCGGTCGGTCACCTCCGCGTCGCGCCCGATCGCCAGTTCGATCAACTGCGCCCGCGACAGCGGGCGGCCGGCATGCGCGACCAGCGTCTTCAGGAACACGAACTCGCGGGTGGTGAGGTCGACGCGCTCGCCGTCGCGGGTCAGTGCGAGGCGGTCGAAGTCGAGCACGAAGGGCCCGAAGGCGACCGATCCGGCCATTGGCAGTCCGAGCGGCGAGGCCTGCCGGCGCCGCATCAGCGCGCCGATCCGGGCGAGCAGCTCGCGCGGCAGGAAGGGTTTGGCGAGATAGTCGTCGGCGCCCATCTCGAGCCCGAGGACCCGGTCGACCGGATCGCCGCGCGCCGTCAGCATGATGATCGGCGTCTGGTCGCCGGCTGCGCGCAGGCGGCGGCACACCGCCAGCCCGTCCTCGCCCGGCATCATCAGGTCGAGGACGACGACGTCGGCGGGTTCGCGGGCGAGCGCACGCGTGAGCGATGCGCCGTCCGGCACGGCGCGCACGGACAGACCGTTCTCACCGAGATAGCGCTGGATCAACGCCCGCATTTCGGCGTCGTCGTCGACCACGATCACACGGCCCTGTGCCGCCATGCCTTCACCTCCGATCCGCTCCGACGACCTTAGGCGCCCGTCGCGCGCCGTCGCGACGGTCGAGTTGTTACAGGATGCTACGAATCGGCCGCCCTGCATCACCTTGCAACGCATCGGCGGTTTCCCGGCACGACGACGCAACATCCCCGGCCCATCGTCCTCCCATCGCAGACGCGATCGGAACACCGAACCGGGAGAAAGCCATGAAGAAGACCCTCGCCACCCTCGCCGCCGCCCTCGCCGTCGCGGTTGCCTTCGCCTCGGTCGCCGAAGCGGCCTCGGGCCGGATCGTCCGGCGCGGCCAGAACGGCGCGTTCGCCGCCGGATCGGTCAAAGGCAACGCCTATGCCCGCGGCTGGGGCGTGCGCAAGAACGCCGACGGCTCCACCTCGGCGGCGAGCGGCGGCGCCTTTCGTCTCGACAACGGCGCCGTCGGCGGGCGCGCTTCCACCACGACCGTGAACCCCGACGGCAGCGTGGCGCACCGCGGCGGCTTCGCGGCGAGCGGGGCCAGGGGCAGCGTGAACAGCCAGGGCGGCTTCACCCGCAATGCCGACGGCACCGTCTCCGGCGGCCGCGACACCAACGTCACCGCGGCCAACGGCAACGGGTACTCCGGTTCGACCACCTACGACAGCACCAACGGTCTCAGCCACAGCGGCAGCTGCCACGACGCCTCCGGCGCCGCGATCGCCTGCCCGACCCGCTGACCCGGCCGCGGGCTTCGCCGGCCGGAACCGGCGGAGCCCCTTCCCGACGTCCGTCCCCGCTTCCGAAGAGAACCGCCCCGATGTCCTACCGCTTCCCGATCGCCGCGCTCGCGACCCTGGTCGCGACCCTCGCGCTCGCACCGACGGCGGCCGTCGCCGCCGACGGCCGCTTCGCGCGGATGTTCCGCGCCGCCGACACCGACGGTGACGGCCGCGTCACCCGCGCCGAGTTCCTGACCGCCCGCGCCGCCGGTTTCGATCGGCTGGACCGCGACGGCGACGGCATCGTCGACCGCGGCGGGGCAACCGGTCGCCTCGTCGCCCGTCGGGTCGCCGCCATGGACGCCGACGGCGACGGTCTGGTCACCCGCGCCGAATTCGAAGCCGCCCCGACGCCCGGCTTCGACCGCGCGGACGGCAACGGCGACGGCGCCGTCGACGCCGCCGAACTCGCCCGGCTGCGGGAGTGAGCGCCGTGCCGGCCGCATTCTCCCAGCATCCCGCCGCCTTCGGCATCCTCGCCGTGCTGGCCGCGGGGCTGATCGTGGCCGAGGCGGTCGCGACCATCCGGCTCGCCCGGCGCGGCTTCGATCTCCGCGACACCCTGCTGTCATTGGGCGTCGCGCTCGGCCACGTCCTCGTCCGTCCGCTCGACGTCGCGGTGTTCGCCGCGGTGTTCCCGGTGGCCGCGGCGGCGGCACCCTGGCAACTGCCGATCGAGCGGCCGGCGACCTGGATCGCCGGCTTCCTCGTCACCGAGTTCTCCTATTACTGGATGCACCGGGCCAGCCACCGCGTGCGCTGGCTCTGGGCCTCGCATTCGGTGCACCACTCGTCGACCACCTTCACGCTCGCCTCGGCGCTCCGCCTCGCCTGGACGGGTGTCCTCTCGGGCGAGTGGCTGTTCTTCGTGCCGGCGGTCCTGCTCGGCTTTCCGCCCACGATGGTGGCCGCCCTGCTGGCGGCGAACCTCGTCTATCAGTTCGTGTTGCACACCGAACTGTCGCCGCGCTGGGGGCCGCTCGAGCGTGTGCTCAACACCCCGTCCCACCACCGCGTCCACCACGCCGCCGACGGCGTCTACCTCGACCGCAACTACGGCGGCGTCCTGATCGTGTTCGACCGCCTGTTCGGCACCTTCGCCGCCGAGCGCCCGGACGTGCCGCCGACCTACGGCATCGCCGGCGTCGCGCCGGACCGCGATCCGGTCTCGATCGCCTTCGGCGAGTGGCGGCGCATGGCGGCCGACCTCGGCCGGGCCGGCTCGTGGCGCGCCGCCGCGGCGATCCTGTTCGGCCCGCCGGGGGGCTGACCGGTCGCCCGGGCCGCGGCCGAGCGGCGCCGGCGTGGCCGATGGCCGGAACGGACGATGGTCGAGGCGGCGCGACGGGACTCAGAGGCCGGGCCGGCGCGCCAGCACGGCCTCGGCACCCTCGGCGACGGCGGCGAACATGGCGTCGAAGAAGGCGGCGAAGGCCGCGCCGAAGCGCGGCGTCAGCGTGACGGTGGCGCCGGTGCGGCCGACGATCGCCAACAGGCCGGCGGCCTCGGCGGTGCGCAGGATCTCGAGCACGTGTCCGCGCGAGACCAGGAAGCGGCGGGCGAGGTCGGTGACGACGATGCGGTGTTCGCCGACCGCGCCGCCGGTCTGCTCGAGGATCGAGAGCAGGACGACGAGGCCCGAGGCGTGCTCGACGACGTCGGTGATGGCCGGCGCGGCGTCGACCACGCGGAAGCCGGCCTCGAAGCGGGCGGCCATGGTGCGGACCAGCACCGCGAGGCCGGCGTCGTCGGCGATCGCCGCGATCACCGCCGGCGCCTCGGGTAGGAGCGGCTCCAGCATCGCCAGCATCTCGCTCCAGCGCTCGCGGTGCAGGGCCACGAAGGCGGGCGTCGGCACGAGCGCGCGCAGGCGCCGGTCGGCGCTCTCGCTCGGCTCGAGCAGCCGCATCACCCGGAACACGGCCAGCATGGCGCGGGCGCGGCCGCGGCTGCAGATGCCGTGGCGCTGGCAGAAGTCCTGCAGGCGGGTCGCCGTCAGCGGGGCGCCGTCGGCGCCGCCGAAGCCGAGGTCGAGCACGACGAGACCGGTGATGAAGCGGCCGCGGTCGTTGAGGACGCGGTTGAGGATGCGGTGGCCCTCGAAGCGGGCGACGATCGACCGCCCGGTCCGCGCCGCCACCGCCGCGAAGGCAGGGTGCGCGGCGAGCGTGCCGAGCAGGGGCGGCGGCGCCTTCGGCCCGGCCGCGATACTGTCAAGAATCGACGTTGAGCCGATCGCGCCGTCCAAGCACCATCCTCCCGCGACGAGACGTGATTTTCCACTTTCGACAGACTAGCAGCGCCGGTCGCCGCGGTCATGGCGGGCGCTTGCGCGATTTCTGGTCGGATTTGGCGACACGGCGACGAGGAGGGTGACACGGTGGGATTTCGGACGATGGTTTTCCTGGCGGCCACGGCCGTCGCGACGCCGGTGTGGGCCGACGGCGCGGCTGCGGACGCCTGTGCGAGCAAGCTCGGCGCCGAGGCCGGCGCGATCTATGCGGCGGCGCGGCCGGGTGTCGCCGCCGGCGGCGACCTGAAGGCGACGATCACCGACGCGACCAAGGCGCTGGTGAAGGCCGGCAAGATCGCCCGTGCCGACGCCAGGTCCAACGCTCAGGCGGCCGGGGCCTGCCTGAAACTCATCTGACACCGGGCTCGAGAGATCCCGACCTCCGGTCGGAGCGTCGCTAGCGGGGAGCGCCCGACCGGGCGGCGGCCGGATGGCCGAAACCCCGCGACGTCCCGAGGAGTCGGGACGTCGCGAGGGCAGGTACGAGAACCGATCCGGGGCACCGGGAACGAGGAGGGACGTCGTGAAGACCACGGGGAACAAGCTCGCGGCCGTCGTCGCCGCCGCGCTGGCCGCGACGGTGCCGGCGGAGGGCGGCGCGGGCGCCGCGCCGGCGGGGCCGCCGAACATCCTGTTCGTGATCCTGGACGACGTCGGCGTCGACCAGATGGCGAGCTTCGGTTTCGGCGGCGTCTCGCCGCCGAAGACCGTCAACATGGACCTGATCGCCGCCGCCGGCGTCAAGTTCACCAACGTCTGGGGCATGCCGGAGTGTTCGTCGAGCCGGGCGGCCTATTTCACCGGCCGCTATCCCTCGCACACCGGCGTCGGGCAGGCGATCCTCGGCAACCACCTGCCGCAGAGCTACGTCTCGCCCTTCGAGACCACGCTGCCGCGCGTGCTGGCCAAGGCCGGCTACAAGAGCGCCATGGTCGGCAAGTACCACCTCGGTGACGAGCTCGACCCGGCCGGCGCCTGCGCCCCCGCGAGCCGCGGCTTCGACGCCTTCATCGGCGCCATGAGCGCCGGCCCGCCCTCGATCGACCGGACCGCCGGCGGCGTCGACCCGTCGGGCGCACAGGCCTGCGGCTACTTCCAGACCGACGCCGCCGGCGCCTGCTACACCAAGGCGGCCGACGGCACGGTCGGCTGCACCGAGATCGACTCCGGCAACGCCCTGCGCGGCACCAGCCCCTCGCGCAGCTGCCTGCAGAGCGGCGGCGTGTTCGCGCCGAACCTGACCTGCTCGGACGCCCGGCCGACCGGCCTGACCTTCGACAACGAGAACGCCTACTACGTCTGGACCCGGACCACCGTCAGCGGTCCGAAGTCGCCCTATTTCGCCGCCGAGAGTTGCGGTCGCGACCGGCTCGACCGCCGCTTCATGACGGGCGCACAGGGCAACGACGGCGTGTCGTGGTGGCGCGCCCAGTCCGGCCCGCGGATGATGACGCTGAGCTTCAACGCGATGCACACGCCGTTCCAGAAGGCGGGCACCGGCTTCGTGCCCGACCCGGCCGATCCGGACAGTGCCTGCAACAGCCTCGCGCCGGAGCGGTTCCTCATCAACAGCGTGCTCGAAGGCGCCGACGCCGCGCTCGGGCGGGCGATGGGGCAGATGGGGCTGGCGAAGCTGAAGCCCGACGGCCGGACCATCGACCACCTCACCCTCGGCAACACCATGGTGGTGATCGTCGGCGACAACGGCAGCTTCGGCCCGACCGTGCGCGCCACCGACGGCTTCAGCGTCACCCGCTCCAAGGGCACGGTCTACCAGACCGGTGTCTGGGTGCCGCTGATCGTGGCCGGCGCCAAGGTCGCCGCGCCGGGCCGCTCGGTCGACGCCCTGGTCAACATCACCGACCTCTACCGCCTGTTCGCCGAGGCCGCCGGCGTCGACGCCGACGTCGCGGTGCCGCCGAGCCACCGCATCGACGGCAAGCCGATGCTCGCCTACCTCACCGATCCCGGCACGCGGGCGATCCGCGAGATGAACTTCACCGAGCTCGATCCCGGCACCTATTCGCCGGATCCGGACGAGCGCAGCTGGCCCTGCGCGGTCGGCGGCGCCTGCTCGGACACGCTGTTCACCGGCGAGAGCTTCTGCCACGACAACGGCGGCACCTGGTACGGCCCCGGCGCGGAGAAGCAGTACGGCTCCTGCTGCGCGGTGCAGCTCGACAACCCCGACGCCGGCATCACCCTGACGCCGCTGAAGCAGATGGCCGCCCGCGTCGGGCGCTACAAGATGGTGCGCTCGACGAGCTTCGACTGCGCCACGCCGCTGGCCGGCTCCGGCCAGGAGGCCGCGCTGCCCTGGGCCGACTACGCCACCAAGACCGCCGACGAGTTCTACGACGTCGCCCGCACCACGGCGAACCCGACCGGCATGGACGTCGCCGGCCGCGACATGCTGGCGGACTGCGCCGCCGACGATCCGGCCGACTGCCTGCCGGCCGCCGCCCGCACCAGCTACCGTCGGCTGTCGGCGCTGATCGCCAAGGTCTCGCGCACCGCCGAGATCGACGCTTCATGCCGCGCCAAGGGCGACGGCGACATGGACATGCGGATCGGCCAATCCGACATCGCCGGCTGGCGAGCCTTCGACGGCAAGGGCCCGAGCCGCTACGACATCGACGTCGACGGCGAGACCGACGCCGACGACCTCGCGATCATCGAGGCCAACCTCGGCACCGACTGCATGTCGCTCTGCCGGCGCGCCGACCTCGACCGCAACGGCAAGCTCGAGGCCCGTGACGCTTCGCTGATCCTCGCCCAGTCCGGCCGCTGCGACGTGGTGACCTGCTCGGGCGACCTCGACGGCGACCGCATGGTCGACGCCACCGACCGCGCCCTCTTCAAGAAGGCGCAGGCGAGCTGTGGCGGCGGTGTCGTCGCCGCGGTCGAAGAGGACTGACCCGGATTTCCCCGCGCGGATGCCGGCCCGGCGTGGCCGGCCCGCGCGGGGCGAGGGCATCGTCCCCACGCGCCGACGGCTCCGTCCCGCAGCGGGGTCCGGCGGTCGCGCCCGGACGGGCACGACGCGGGCGGCGCCGGCGACGGCGCCGCCCGCGCGGCTCTTTGCGGGATCGGCAGCGCTCAGCCGCCGCGCAGGATGGTGCGGAAGCCGACGTGGGAGGAGCCGAGATCGACCTCGTGCGGCTGGCGAGCCGCCGGGCGGTAGCGGCCGCAGAAGGTGTCCGAGCAGAGCCAGGAGCCGCCCTTGATCACGGCGGTGGCGAAGGGCGCCGCCGCTTCGCCGGCGAGCACCGGCCCGGTGGTGTCCGGCGCCGGGTCGACGTGGTCGGCGGTCCAGGGGTCGACCGTCCATTCCCAGACGTTGCCGATCATGTCGAACAGCCCGAACGGATTCGGCCGGTAGCAGCCGACCGCTGCCAGCCCGTGCGCGCCATCCGCCGCCTCGTCGTAGACCGGGAACACGCCCTGCCAGGCGTTGGCGCGGTGCTCGCCGTCCGGCACCGCCACGTCGCCCCAGGCGTAGCGCTTGCCGACGAGGCCGCCGCGGGCGGCATATTCCCACTCCGCCTCGGTCGGCAGGTCGCGGCCGAGCCAGGCGGCGTAGGCGCGGGCGTCCGCGAGGGCGACGTGGACGACCGGGCGGTTGTCGGCGCCGTCTATGGTGCTGCCGGGGCCGGTCGGGTGACGCCAGTCGGCGCCCGGCGTGTAGACCCACCAGCTGCCCGGACGGATCCGCGTCTCCGGCGACGTCGGCATGGTGAACACCATGCTGCCCGGTACCAGCATCTCCTCCGGCAGGTCCGGATAGCGGCTGCGGTCGATGCCGCGTTCGGCGACGGTGCGGTAGCCGGTGGCGGCGACGAAGGCGGCGAATTCGGCGTTGGTGACCTCGTGGCGGTCGATCCGGAACGGTCCGACCGTCGCCTCGCGAACCGGCGCCTCCTCCGGATAGAAATCCTCCGCGCCGATCCGCACCGTGCCGCCGGGGAGTTCGGCCATGCCGGCGGTCGCCGCCTTCGGCCCGGAACCGGGCGGGCCGAAGCCCTTGGGCAGGCCGCGATAGGCGTCGCACAGCCGGGCGAGCGGATCCTCGGCCCGGGCGGGGCCGGCGATGCCGAAGGCGAGCAGCGCGGCGAGGGCGGTGGCGAGACGGGACATGGCCGCTCCGGTGGGATGGTCGGAACGGCAGTTCAGGCGGGCGGAACGGCCGGGCGCAACGTCGAAGTTTGGCCGGGCCGGCGCGCCCTCGGCGAAAGCACGTGTTCCCCGGGCGCGCCGACGTGCTAGTTTCCGGAACGTCCGGAGATCCGCCATGACCTCGAGCCTGCCCCTCGCCGCCATCTTCTTCGCCCGCGGCGAGACCGTCGACGACGTGCTCGCCGCCGCCGCCGAGACGCTCGCGGCCGAGGGCCTCGTCGTCGCCGGCACGGTGCAGGCGGTCGGCGCGGCGGAGGAGGGCTGCTGCGGTCCGATGCTGGTGCGCGACCTCTCCGACGGCACCGTCACGGTGATCTCCCAGGACCTCGGCAAACTGGCGACCGGCTGCCGGCTCGACGGCGGTGCGCTGGCCGAGGTCGCGGTCCGGCTCGACGCCGCGCTCGACCGCGGCGCCGACGTGCTCGTCGTCAACCGCTTCGGCAAGGCCGAAGGCGAGGGCGGCGGCCTGCGCAGCGTGATCGAGCGCGCGGTCGCCGACGGGCTGCCGGTGGTGCTCGCCGTGCGCGCCGACCACGCGGCGGTCTGGGACGCCTTCCACGCCGGCACCGCGACCACCCTGCCGGCCGACGCCGCCGCCGTGGTGCGCTGGTGCCGCGAGGCGATGGCCGCGCCCCGGGCGGCCTGACCGCTCCCCATCCTCGACGCCCGACCACGCCCGAAAATCCGACCCTTTGCGCCCTGATCGCCGCGGCGCGGGATCGGTGGATTCCCTCATGTGCACGTGGCATATTGTGGGCATTGCCGGGCCATGGTCCGAAACGACATCGGGGGGAGTGACGATGCGGGCGTTCGTTCTGTCGGCTTGGCTCGTCGTCGCGGCCATCCTGTGCGCGGCACCGGCGGCCCTGGCGGCCGACGTCGCCTTCGCGACGGCGGTGGCGGATGGCCGGATGTCGGCGGCGGACGCGGCCCGTTTCGAGGACGCGGACGTTTCCTATCACAGGGTGATGGTCCGCACGGCGGCCGGGCGGGCGGTGCTCGGTGGTGTCGACCACGACGCGCGCCGGGTGGCGCTCGCGCGCCGGGTCGGCGTGGTCGAGGCGCTGTTCGGCAGCGTCGAACGTGCCGCAGCCGACGCCGGCCTCCTGATGTTCGACCGCCAGGAGACCTTCTCGGCGACGCTGTCCACGGAGGAGATCCGCCGCCTGCTCGCCCATCCGGACGTCCGCCGGGTGCACCGCGTGCCGACCGCGCCGCTCGAGGCCGTGCTGCGCGGGGCGGCGGCCGGGGCGGACGCCGGCGCGGTGCAGAAGCTCGCCTTCGCCACCCTCGGCATCGACGAGATGAAGAAGGCCAAGCTCAACGGCGCCGGCCGCTCCGTCGCGATCATCGACAGCGGCATCGACATGACGCTACGGCAGATGAAGACCGCGGTGATCGACGGCTTCTGCTTCTCCCGCAACGACGCCCGCCTCGGCCTGAAGGGGACGTGCCCGATCGGCATCCGCTACGGCGCCCGTGGCCTCAAGGCGGGGGCGCAGACCTGCCGGGCTCTCGGCTGCGACCACGGCACCGCCGTCGCCTCGGTGATCGTCGGGGCGAAGACGTCGTCGGGCGGAATGGTCGTGCAGGGCGTCGCGCCGGCGGCCAAGATCGTCGCCGTCAACGCCGCGCGCTTCGACACGCGGACGAACATGATGATCGTCGCCTACGACGACATCCTCAGGGCCTACGAGACACTGTTCCCGGAAGTGGTGGCGCCGACCGGCCGGATCGCGAATTACCCGATCGCCGCGGTCAACGTCAGCGCCTCGGTCCCCTGCGATCTCGACGTCTACCAGGACGGCGACGATCAGGCCTACGCCATGCAGTCCTACGGCGTCGCGACCGTCGCGGCGGCCGGCAACGAGGGGCTGTGGTCGAAGACCGAGCAGGGATGGCCGGCCTGCAACTCGAGCGTCCACGGCGTCGGGGAACTCGATACCGCTTACAAGCCGACCGACATCACCAACTGGTCCGGCTATTACGCGGTCAGCCAGGGCTATCCGGTGGTCGACTCCGACATGGCCAAGGGCGGCTTCGCGGTGGCCGAGGGTAGTGGCACGTCGTTTTCCGCGCCGCTGGTGACCGGTGCGCACCTGCTCGGGCGGCAGGTCAACGGCCGGGGGCTGCTCGGCGCACCCAACGTCGACCTCTATTTCGATCCGGACCACGACAGCAACTACCGCCTCTACCACGGCCGGATTCCGCGCGTCGACGGCAAGGTCGCCTGGGACGGGCGCTTCGTCACCTTCGTGCCGAGCAAGATCAAGACCTATCAGCTGGATGCGCCGGATGAAGACGGCAAGCAGGAAGGCGACGTCTACTGCCGGGACTACGAGTACTATTCGTTCAATACGGCTTTCGATGAGTGGCACAAGTCGACGACCCTCGACTGCCAGTCCACCAATGATTTCACGGCCTACATGTACCCGTTCCTGCCGACCAACTACAAGGTCAGGCTGCTGGGACAGAATTTCCTGGCGCCGGTCGACCTGAAGGACGAGTACATCCACGGCTACAACGTCAGTGCGACGTCCGGCGCCGAGATGGACGACGACAAGTTCCGGGCCTGGACGAAGCCGCTGTTCGAGACCGAGGTGGTCATCACCAACGCCCGCGGCCAAGTCGTCGAACGCATGCCGGTCATGGTGACCAAGAGCAAGCGCATCTGCACGGGGCCGGATAAGAGCAAGACAAACCCCTCCAAGACCTGCGGCAAGTGCGTCTACGGCTGCAAGTATCGCTGAAGAGAGCCGCTCGACCGGACGCCGGGAACGAGGATTGATTCACGTCGTTATTGTTCTGGATCAATGCGCCGGCTCAGCGTCGGCGCGACACTCCGGTCGTACCGAAACGAGGCGGCCCGAGGCCGGAGGAGAGCCAGACGATGCAGGATCGCGAAGCCGTCGAGACCGGGGCCGCCGCGGCGGCCGGTGCCGTCGCCGCGGACGGGGCGCGCTCGATCATGGGCGCGGCCGCCGCCCTGGCGACCCCGCCGGCGCCGCCGAGCGAAGAGCCGCCGGCGACGCGCAAGGGCATGAGGACCGAGCGCCGCGAGGCGATCGAGCGGGTCAAGGCCGACCCGGAGGTGGTGCGGCGCGCCTTCGAGACCGGCGTCTACCCCTATGCCGACCGCCTGACCGAGGGCGTCTACATCAAGGAGATGATGAAGCTCCAGGTCGAGCTCCTGAAGGTGCAGAACTGGGTGCGCCAGACCGGCGAGCGCATCGTGGTGCTGTTCGAGGGCCGCGATGCCGCCGGCAAGGGCGGCACGATCAAGCGCTTCATGGAGCACCTCAACCCGCGCGGGGCGCGGATCGTGGCACTCGAAAAGCCGACCGACCGCGAGCGGACCCAGTGGTATTTCCAGCGTTACGTCGAGCATCTGCCGTCGGGCGGCGAGATCGTGTTCTTCGACCGCTCCTGGTACAATCGCGCCGGTGTCGAGCGGGTGATGGGCTTCTGCTCGCCGACCGACTATCTCGAATTCATGCGGCAGTGCCCGACGCTCGAGCAGATGCTGGTCCGCTCCGGGATCCGTCTCTACAAATACTGGTTCTCGGTGACCCAGGCCGAGCAGGCGCGCCGCTTCAAGGCCCGTCAGGTCGACCCGCTGAAGCAGTGGAAGCTGTCGCCGATCGACCTCGCCTCGCTCGACAAGTGGGACGAGTACACCGAGGCCAAGGAGGCGATGTTCTTCTACACCGACACAGCCGACGCACCCTGGGTGATCATCAAGTCCGACGACAAGAAGCGCGGCCGGCTGAACTGCATGCAGCACTTCCTGTCGACGCTACCCTACCCGAACAAGGACCCCGCGGTCGTCGTCGGGCCGGACCCGCTGATCGTCGGCAACACCGCCCACGTCATCGGGCACGACATGCACATCCTGGGCAAGACGCTGCATCCGGAGCAGCAGCGCGGCTGAACCGTCCGGCTTCGGCGCCCGGACCACGGGTGCCGGGGCCGGCCGTGTCGGGGCGGATTCCGTCCGGGCGCGGCGGGCGGCGCGCCAGCGCCAGGCGAGTTCCGCCGCCGCCCAGGCGAAGAGCACCGCGGCGAACCAGAGCGCCAGCAGCCGCGCCGCCGGCACCGCGCCGTTGAGTTCGCGGAAGGTGCCGAGGGCGAAGGCGGCGTACCAGGAGACGCCGGAGAGCGCGCCGGCCGCGAACAGCATCGAGCGGCGACGCGGCGGGTAGTCCTGGAACAACGGGCCGCCGATGTCGGAGATCAGCACCGGCAGGACGTGCCGGTGCACGAAGATGCCGTTGGCCGTCAGGACGACGACGATCACCGTCTTGGCCCAGAGCTTGGGATTGACGAGAAGATCCGGCATCGCGACCTGGTAGAGCGCGACGAAACCGATGCCGCTCGCCCACAACACCGCGAGGGCGACGCCGATCGCCTTCGAGACGAACTGGAATGTGCGGACGATGTCGGCGGTCACCGGCCAGCCGCGCATCCAGCGCAGGATCCAGAAGTCCAGCATGGTGACGCCGCCGAGGCCGATCGCGAATCCGACGAGGTGCAGCGCGATCAGGATCGTGCGCAGCTTCAACGGCGGCAGGCCGAGAAAACCGGGCAGCGCGAGCGCATAGGCCGCGTCCGGCGCCGGCGCCGGTTTCGCCGTGGCGGTGGGGGCGGCGACGGGGGGCGGAGCGGTCGTCGGCGCCGCTTCGGACGGGATGGCGACGGGAGCTGGGGGACCGGGCTCGGCCCCCGGAGCACCCGCGGAAGCGGACGGACCGTCGAGGCTGCCGCGGAGCGCGAGGCCGTCGTCGGCCGCCGCTGGCAGGGCCGCCGCGACGCCGGCGACCGCGGCGAGGACGAGGATCGTGCGGCGAAGGGCGGCGAGCATCGACGGCGGGTCCGGTTACGCGGGACGGGGGACCGGTCGATCCTGACAACCAAGGGCCAACGAAGTGTAAACCGTCCGACTACCGGCCACGGACGAGGGGTGGCCCGACTGCTTCTACCTTGCGGCCGCGGCGGCCGGCGGCGATGCTCGGAGGCCGACATCCGGAGCCCGCCACCTTGTCCCCACCCCCGACCCTCCGCCTCGCGACGGCGACCCTCGTGCTTCTCCTCGGGGCCGCACCGGCCGCGGCGACCACCTACCGCACCGGTGAACATCGCCTGACCGACCGCGACGTCGCCCGTCTCGACGCCTTCGAGCGGATGCGCGCCGCCGCCCTGGCGGGGGCGCGGGCCGGCGGCGAGGCGGCGGACCTCGAGGTGCTGGAAGCGGTGCTCGGTCCGGCCCGGGGCGTGCCCGGCGACCTCGAACTGGTCGGGCGCTACCGCTGCCGCTCGATCCAGATGGACGAGGGCCTGCCGCTGGTGGTCTACGGCTGGTTCAAGTGCGCGATCGACAACCAATATGCGGGTCCCCATCTCGTCAAGACGACGGGGTCGCAGATGTTCGACGGCCATCTCGGCACCACCGACGAGGACTGGCGGGTGTTCTGGGGTACCGCCTCTGTCTCCGGCGACGCGGCGGTCGCCTACGGCCGCGATCCCGAGCGCGACCGCGTCGGCCGCTTCACCCGGATCGGCGACGGGCATTATCGCCTGGAGTTCCCGGCGCCGATCGGCGGGACCAGCTTCGAGATCGTAGAGATCGAGAAGACGCGCTGAAAAGGTCTCACCGCTTGGCGACGAAGGCGTCGATCAGCACCTTGGTGTCGGGATCGCCGAGGTTGGCGGCCATGCGCTCGCCGGCGAGGGCGTAAGCCTCGTCGAGGTCGCATTCCAGCTGGCGGTAGAACAGGTCCTTGCCGAGGCCGATCGCGGCGGGGAGCTTGGCGGCGATCGCGGCCGCGGCCTCGGCGACGACGGCGTCGAGCCGATCGGCCGGGACGGCGGCGTTGACGAGGCCGATCTCGGCGGCCCGGGTCGCCGGGATCAGCCGGCCGGTCAGGAGCAGTTCGAGCGCCCGCTTCGGCGCCACCGCCCGCGACAGCGCCACCGACGGGGTCGAGCAGAACAGCCCGAGGTCGATGCCGTTGACGCCGAATTTCGCACCCTCGACCGCATAGGCGAGGTCGGCGGTCGCGACCAGCTGGCAGCCGGCGGCGACGGCGGCGCCCTGGACGCGGGCGATCACCGGCTTGACCCGGCGCACCGTCGCCATCATCCGCGAGCAGCGCGCGAACAGGGCGGCGT
The DNA here is from genome assembly GCF_004362745.1 of Oharaeibacter diazotrophicus. Lineage (NCBI taxonomy): Bacteria > Pseudomonadati > Pseudomonadota > Alphaproteobacteria > Hyphomicrobiales > Pleomorphomonadaceae > Oharaeibacter > Oharaeibacter diazotrophicus. The sequence continues at coordinate 435,489 of NZ_SNXY01000010.1, forward strand.
AGCGGGCCTCGTCGTCGTGGGCGCGCATCTCGGCGAGGTCGTGGCCGGCACAGAAGATCCGGCCGCGGGCGGCGAGCACGATCACCCGCACGTCGGGATCGGCGTCGGCGGCGAGCAGGGCGTCCTCGAGGGCGTCCATCATCGCCGCCGACAGCACGTTGGCCTTGTCGGGCCGGTTCAGCGTCAGCGTGGCGACGCCGTCGGCGGCGCTCGCCAGCACGAGGGCGTCGTCACCCGTCATGGCTCTCGTCTCCCGAGCTCGGCGTCAGCCCTTGAACTGGTCGCGCAGGCGGAACTTCTGGATCTTGCCGGTCGAGGTGCGCGGCAGCTCCGAGAAGACGACGTGGCGCGGCGCCTTGTAGTGGGCGAGGTGCTGGCGGCACCACGCGATCAGCTCCTCGGCGGTCGCTTCCGCGCCGGGGCGCAGTTCGACGAAGGCGCAGGGCGTCTCGCCCCACTTCTCGTCGGGCTTGGCGACCACGGCGGCGTTGGCGACGGCGGGGTGCTTGTAGAGCACGTCCTCGACCTCGATCGAGGAGATGTTCTCGCCGCCGGAGATGATGATGTCCTTGGAACGGTCCTTGAGCTGGACGTAGCCGTCGGGGTGCATGACGCCGAGGTCGCCCGAGTGGAACCAGCCTCCGGCGAAGGCCTCGGCGGTCGCCTTGGGGTTCTTGAGATAGCCGCGCATCACCACGTTGCCGCGGAACATCACCTCGCCGATGGTGGCGCCGTCGCGCGGGACCGGCTGCATCGTCTCGGGATCGATGACGTCGAGGCCGGCGAGCACGGTGTAGCGCACGCCCTGGCGCGCCTTCTTGGCCGCCCATTCGGCGGCGCCGAGCGCGTCCCAGTCGGCCTGCCACTCGTTGACCACGGCCGGGCCGTAGGTCTCGGTCAGGCCGTAGAGGTGGGTGACGGCGAAGCCGGCGGCCTTCATGGCGGCGAGCACCGCCTCCGGCGGCGGCGCGGCGGCGGTGAAGAAGGTGATCGCCCGCTCGACCGGCCGCTTCTCGCTCTCCTTGGCGTTGAGGATGATCGACATCACGATCGGCGCGCCGGACATGTGGGTGACGCCGTGGTCTGCGATGGCGTCGTAGATCGGCGCGGCGCGGACCTGGCGCAGGCAGACGTGGGTGCCGGCCACCACCGACACCGACCATGGGAAGCACCAGCCGTTGCAGTGGAACATCGGCAGGGTCCAGAGATAGACCGCGCCGTTCTGCATGCCCGAGGTCAGCACGTTGCCCATCGCGAGCAGGTAGGCGCCGCGGTGGTGGTAGACGACGCCCTTCGGGTTCGAGGTGGTGCCGGAAGTGTAGTTCAGGCTGATCGCGTCCCACTCGTCGAGCGGGAACTCGGACGTGTAGGCCTCGTCGCCCTCGGCGATCAGGGCCTCGTAGTCGAGGGTGCCGAGGCTGTCGCCGGTCTGAGGGAATTCGGGATCGTCGTAGTCGATCACCAGCGGACGGACGCGGGAAAGGGCGAGGGCGTCGGCCATCACCTTGGAGAACTCGCGGTCGGTGATCAGCACCTTCGCCTCGCCGTGGTCGAGGATGAAGGCGAGGGTGGCGGCGTCGAGGCGGGTGTTGAGCGTGTTGAGCACCGCCCCGCACATCGGCACGCCGTAGTGCGCCTCGATCATCGCGGGGGTGTTGGCGAGCATGACGGCGACGGTGTCGCCGCGGCCGATGCCGCGGGCGGCGAGCGCCGAGCCGAGCCGGTGCGAACGGGCGCGCAGCTCGGCATAGGTCTCGCGGGCGTTGCCGTGCACGATGGCGACGCGGTCGGGGAAGACGTCGGCGGCGCGCTCCAGGAAGGCGAGCGGGGTCAGCTGCTGGAAGTTGGCCGGGTTCTTGTCGAGATCGACGTCGTAGATCGTGCTTGCCATCGAAGGGGTCTCCCGCGGGCGTTTCCCGCCCGTCCTCGACCGGAGATTTGCCGACCGGGCGCCCCGGTGTCCAGCGCGACTTCCGTCGCCCGGAAACGGAAACCCCGCCGACCCGGGAGGGCGCGACGGGGTCGGGTTCTGTCAGGGATCATCCGGGCCGCCGTCTCGCGGTGGCCCGGACGCGGGATCATTCGGCGGCCATCGGCAGCTCGCGCGGGTCGCTGCGCTCGTCGCCGGCGCGGCGCGGGCCGATCGGCACCACGACGGCCGGGGTCGGCACGGCGGCGGCCGCGGGGGGCGCGGCGGCCGGAGCGGGCTCCGCTTCCGCCTGCCGGACCTCTGCGGCGGGCGGAGCGGCCGGGGCCTCCTCGTCGTCGTCGGGGTCCGCGTGGTGCGGCGGGGCGTCGGCGAGGATGACCGCGTCGTGATTCGGCGCGACGCCCTCCTCGTCGCGGACGTTCGGCCGGGCGACGAGGCGGAACAGCCAGGCCACGAAGCGGCTCATGTAGTCCATGATCACGTAGACCGACGGGATGAACACCAGCGACAGCACGGTCGAGACCAGGAGGCCGCCGATCACCGCGATCGCCATCGGCGCGCGGAACTCGCCGCCCTGGCCGACGCCGTAGGCGGCCGGCAGCATGCCGGCGGCCATGGCGATCGTGGTCATCACGATCGGCCGGGCGCGCTTGCGGCCGGCGTCGACCATGGCCTCGATCTGGTCGAGGCCGTGGCGCTCGCGCTCGACCGCGAAGTCGACCAGCATGATCGCGTTCTTTGTGACGATGCCCATCAGCATCAGGATGCCGATGATCACCGGCATCGACAGCGCGTTGTCGGTGATCAGCAGCGCCGCCACCACGCCGCCGACCGAGAGCGGCAGCGAGGCGAGGATTGTGAGCGGCTGGAACACGCTGTTGAACAGCAGGATCAGCACCACGAACACCATCATGATGCCCGACGCCATGGCGACGGCGAAGCCGGAGAACACCTCGGCCTGGATCTCGGCGTCGCCGGTCTCCTGCAGGCGGACGCCGGCGGGCAGGTTCTTCACCGCCGGCAGCGCCATGATCTTCTCGATGCCCTGGCCGGTGGTCCAGCCCGGCGCCATGTCGGTGCCGACCTTGACCAGCCGCTCGCGGTCGTAGCGCTCGATGGTCGACGGGCCGTCGCCGAAGCGGACGTCGGCGACCGCGGTCAGCGGCACGGCGGTGCCCGAGGCGGTCGGCACCATCAGCGCCGACAGGGTGGCGAGGTCTCCGCGCGCGCCGTCGGCGAGCTCGACCCGGATCGGGATCTGGCGGTCGCCCACGGTGAACTTGGCGAGGTTGCCGTCGAGGTCGCCGATGGTGGCGACGCGGATCGTCTGCGAGATCGCCTCGGTGGAGACGCCGAGGTCGGCGGCGACGTCGGTCTTCGGCGCGATCCGGATCTCGGGCCGGGCGAAAGAGGCGAGGGCGGCCGGGTTGGAGAACATCGGCTCGCGGCGCATCTCCGCCTCGAGGTCGCTCGCCGCCTTGGCGACGGCGTCGCCGTCGCGGCCGAGCACGCCGACGGTGGCCTCGCGGTCGCCGCGCTCGTTGACGAAGTAGGTGCGGATGTCGGGCATGTCCGCCAGCACGTCCTGGATGACGAGCTGCATCGTCTTCTGGGTGCGGGTGCGCTCGGTCTTCGGCACCAGATTGACGATGACGGCGGCGCGGCGCGTCTCGAGCGTGCCGGTCGGCGAGGTGCCGCCCATCACGAACACCGACTTGACCTCCGGCAGCTTGCGCAGCGCGTCGGTGATGCGGTCGGTGACGGCGGTGGTCTCCTCGAGCGGCGCGCCGGGCGGCAGCTCGACCGAGGTGACGATGCGGGACTCGTCGACGTTCGGGATGAAGCCGGTCGGCAGGTACTTGGTCGCGTCCATGGCGACCATGAAGATCCAGATGCCGCCGACGATGGTCACCACCGGCATCACCGGCAGGTGGATCCGGCGCCGGTGGCCGTCGGCGCGGCGCCCGGCCGGGATGCGGGCGTGCCAGAGGGTGAGCTTGAGGAGGCCGGTGTAGACCTTCATCACCGGGCCGTCGTGGTGCTCCTCCGGGTGCGGCCGGCCGAGCCAGGCGCGGAAGAAGGCGATGGCGAGCGCGACCGCGCCGGCGACCGCGGCCCAGCGCGAGACGTCGCCGGCGAGCAGCCATTCCGCGCCGTCGCGGGCGAGCGCGCGGACCTTGCCCTCGCCGACGTACCAGCCGTGGGTCGCGCCCCACCAGAAGGCGGCGACGAGCAGCGCCGCGATCGGGATCGACGTCGTCAGCTTGCGGGCGAAGAAGCGCACGAAGCCCGGATAGAGCCGGCGGCCGTCGCTGCCGTCGCCGAGCCAAGGCGAGCGCATGAAGAAGGCCGCCATCAGCGGCGTGATCAGGCGTGCGACCAAGAGCGAGAAGAACACCGCCACCGCGACCGTCAGGCCGAACTGCTTGAAATACTGACCGGCGACGCCGCCCATGAAACTGACCGGCGCGAAGATCGCGATGATCGTCACCGAGATCGCGATCACCGCGAGGCCGATCTCGTCGGCCGCCTCCAGCGCGGCCCGGTAGGGCTTCTTGCCGTTGCGGATGTGGCGGACGATGTTCTCGATCTCGACGATGGCGTCGTCGACCAGGATGCCGGTGACGAGGGTGATGCCGAGCAGGCTGATGAGGTTCAGCGAGAAGCCGAGCGCCGACAGCGCCCAGAAGGTCGGGATCGCCGACAGCGGCAGCGCCACGGCGGCGATGGCGGTGGCGCGGACGTCGCGCAGGAACAGGAGCACCACGATGACGGCGAGCAGGGCACCCTCGACGAGGGTGTCCATGGCGCTCTCGTAGTTGCCGTAGGTGTAGACCACGCTGTCGTCGATGCGGGTCATCGCGACGTCGGGATATTGCGCCTCGAGCTCTTGGACGCGGGTGCGCACCACGTCGGACACCGAGGCGTCGCTGGCGCCCTTGGCGCGGTAGATCGCGAAGGCGACCACCGGGCGGCCGTCGAGGCGGGCGTAGGACTTCGGCTCCTCCCACTTGTCCTCGACGGTGCCGAGTTCCGACAGCCGGACCTGCCGGCCGTCGCCGAGCGCGATCCGGGTGTCGGCGAGGTCCTGCAGCGACTTCGCGGCGGCGAGGGTGCGGATCGCCTGATCGAGGCCGCCGAGCTCGCCCTTGCCGCCGGAAAGGTCGACGCTGGTGGCGCGCAGCTGCTCGTTGACGGCGGCGGCGGTGGTGCCGAGCGCCATCAGCCGGTCGGGATCGAGGCGGACCTGGATCTCGCGCTTGACGCCGCCCATGCGCTCGACGCGGCCGACGCCCTTGAGGCCCTGGAGTTCGCGGATGACGACGTCGTCGACGAACCAGGACAGCTCCTCCGGCGTCTTGGCCGGCGAGGCCGCGGCATAGGTGATGATCGCCTGACCCTCGACGTCGATGCGCTCGACGATCGGCTCCTCGATCGTGCGCGGCAGGTCGCCGCGGATCTTGGCGATGGCGTCCTTGACGTCGTTGAGGGCGCGGTCGGTGTCGATCTCGAGGCGGAACTCGACCGCCGTGGTCGAGGCGCCGTCGGTGATCGTCGAGGTGACGTGCTTGACGCCGGTGAGGCCGGAGATCGAGTCCTCGACCTTCTTGGTCACCTGCGTCTCGAGCTCGGACGGCGCCGACCCGCTGTCCGTGATCGTCACCGCGATGACGGGGACGTCGATGTTCGGGAACTTGGTGATCGGCAGGTTGAGGAACGACCATACGCCCATCGCCATCAGGACGACGAACAGCAGGATCGGCGGGACCGGGTTGCGGATCGCCCAGGCGGAGAAGTTCCAGTTCATCCCTTCGCTCCCTCGCCCGCGCCGCGCACCGGCGAGACGGCGTCGCCGTCGCGCAGGAAGGTGCCCGAGCGCGCCACCACGTCCTCGCCCACCGCGAGACCCGACACGATCTCGACGAGACCGCCACCCGAAAGCCCGGTCTTCACCGGCCGCGTCTCGACCTTGCCGTCCTTCACCACCTGCACCGCCGTCGTGTCGGCGGACGTCAGCACCGCGCCGGCCGGCAGCACGACGCCGCGGACGCGCGCGAGTTCGACCGTGCCGCGCGCGAAGGCGCCGACCCGGAGCGCCGCCGAAGCCGGCAGCGACACCCGGACCTTGCCGAGCCGCGTGGTGGCGTTCACCTCGGGCGCGACGAGGCGGATGGTGCCGGCGACGGCGGTCTCGGCGCCAGCCGGCAGCACCGCGACGGCCTGGCCGGGCCGCATCCGCGCGAGTACGGCGTCGGTGACGTCGGCGTCGAGCTCGATCTCGCCGTTCTCGGCGAGGCGGAACAGCGCGCCGGACTGGCCGGAGACGACGGCGCCAATCCGCGCCGTGCGGGCGAGCACGAGGCCGCCCTTCGGGGTGCGGACCTCGGTGCGGTCGCGCTGCAGCTCGAGGGTGCGGCGCTGCGCGGCCGTGACGGCTCGGGCCGCCTCGGCGGCGGCGAGGCCCTGCTCGGCGGCGGCGAGGCGGGCGTTCGCGGCATCGGCGGTGGCGACGCGCTGGTCGAGGGTGTCGCGCGAGGCGACGCCCTTGTCGGTGAGGGTGCGGGTGCGCTCGAGGGCGGCGGCGGCCTGGACCGCGCTCGCCTTCGCCTCGGCGATCTGGCTGCGCGCCTGCGCGATCGCGGCGTCGGCGGAGGCGAGCTGCGAGCCGTTCTCGGCGAGCGAGATGTCGATCCGGTCGGTGGCGAGGCGGGCGAGCACGGCGCCGGCGGCGACGGTGTCGCCCTCGTCGGCGAGGATCTCCTCGATGCGCAGGCCGTCGACGTCGGCGGCGACCTGGATCTCCTCGCGGGCGATCAGCGTGCCGGTGACGATGACGGTCGAGACCACCTCGCCGTCGGCGGCGGCGACGACGCTCACCACCGGCGGCTTGGCGGGCGCCGCCGTGGCGGCCGGTTCCTCGGCGCGCGCCGGTGCGCCGATGGCGACGGGCGCGGCGAGCGCAGCGAGGAGGAGGAGGGACGGGCGGGACATCGGCGGCATGCGGTCGGTCTCGTTCGGGCGGGTGGCGCGCGGCGGCGGCGCGGGTCGGGTCACGGCGTTGCGGGTCGGGTCGGCGCGGGCAGGAGGGCCGCGGCGATCCGGCGGAGATGGGGTTCGACGGCCTCGGTGGTCAGGTCGGGCTCGAGGCCCATGCGCAGCACGAGACCGTCGGTGACGGCGAACATCACTTGCAGGGTCCGGGCCACGTCGACGTCGGGCGCGATCTCGCCGGTCTCGATCCCGGCGGCGACGACGGCGGCGAGCGCGGCGCGCACGACCGCCTCGTTGCGGCCGAACAGGTCGCCGACGGCGGAGTTGCGCAGGCTCTCGGCGGAGATCTCCAGCATCAGGGCGCGCGACCCGGGCCGGTGCATCAGATCGAGATAGGCGAGCGCGCCGGCGACGAGGCGATCGACCAGCGGGCCGTCGCCGTGGACGAGGTCGAGCACGCCGAGGCAGCGGGCGCGCTCGTCCTCGGCGATCGCCTCGACGATGACGTGCTTGGACGGGAAGTAGCGGTAGAGCGCGCCCGGGCTCATCCGCGCCTCGGCGCAGATGCGCTGCATCGAGGCGCCGTGGAAGCCGCTCTCGGCGAAGCACGTCCGCGCCGCGTCGAGGATGCGCGCGCGGCGCGCCTCCTGCGGCGAGGCCTCGTCGAGGTCGCCGTCGACCGGGACGGCAGCGGGGGACGCGTCGAGCATGGGCCTGGACGGAACGAGAGCGAACGTTCGTTCTCATCCGCCACGCCGCCGCCGCCGTCAAGCGCGCGTGCACCGCGAAGAGGGCCCGGACACGAACATGTCATCGACATGCTCGAGGAGTCGTCAACGACGGCTTCCGCGCGGAACTCCACGCCCGCGCGGGGACGGCCGCCCCAGGCGTTCGGCGCGCCCGCTCAGGCGTCGTGAGCCGACGGGCCGCAGCGCCAACGGCTGATCTGCCACTTCGGATGGGTGCCGATCCACTCGGCGACGGCGAACTGGCCGGAGCGGGCACAGGTCATCAGCGAGCCCTCGAAGGGCAGCCGCTCCTTCTTGCAATCGCCCGGCTGGGTCAGCAGGCACACGGTCATGACGAGTTCGATCATGGTGAGTCCTTCGCATGTGCGAGATGCGCTTTCGCACATGCACAGCGAAGGCCACGAAAACCGCTCGATCCATGCCGATCGGTCAATGCTGCAATGCAAAACGTGCCGCCGTCGGGCGCACGGCGGGTTCAAATCGGACAAAATGTCGACGAGAGCGCGTATCGGGCGGATGTCGTTACGGTGCCGTCCCAGCGCCGCCTGCGCCACGCTGCCTGCCGGATGGGCGGTCGGCCCGAAAAACGGGCGGCCGGATCGCGGTGCGACCCGGCCGCCGGACGGTTCACTTGGCGAGCGCGCCGGCGACCTTGCCGGAGACGTAGCCGAACAGGCTGCCGATGATCATCGACAGCGAGATCGTCACGAACGGGCTGCTGCCCGGCGCCAGCGACGTCAGGGCGTCGAGCTTGTTGGCGAGCAGCGCGAAGCCGGCCGTCGAGGCGTAGCCGTAGACCGCCGACGGGATCTGCGCGAACACCGGCAGATGGGCGCCGGCGATCATCACGAACACCGTGACGCCGACCCAGACCGCGGCGGTGACCGGCAGTTCGCCGATGCCGACGTTGGTGACGAGGATCAGCGCCACCGTGGCGCACAGCGAACCCCAGATGTGGGCGGGAATGTTGGTCTTCAGCGCGGCCTCGCCGCCGCCGGAATGGAAGAAGGCCGCCCAGGCGATGAAGGCCGCCCAGATCTGCAGGCCGAGGCCCCCGGCGGGGCCGAGGAAGAGATAGGTCGCGACGGCGCCGAGAACGCCGATCACGACCGCGAGCGCGGTCACGAGATTCATGTTGTCCTCCCTCTCGAAGCACGGGTGGCCGTCGTCACCCGCCCAAAGGTCCGCGCCGCCGTTGTCCGGCTCGTCGTCTTCGGACCCGGCGGGCTCCCCCTGTCTCGGCCGCCCCGTGTCGATCGTCAGACTATGGTCGTAGACCGATGCTGTCACCTGCCGCGTCTGCGGCCTTTTTGCGCGTTTCCGCGGCGGCCGGCCGATCGCCGGCGACGGGGACGTCACGATTCGTGCCGGCCGGTGCGGTACGTCGACGTCCTCTGTCCGGCACCGGATCGGTCGCGTCATTAGTCTAAGTATTGGTGCGATAAGTTATTGCCACCACTGCGGTGAAGCATACAATTTCCGCGATCTCTTCAGGGTCCGTTTACGGGTGGTGCCTAGGATCGTAGCAATGTTCAGGACCGGGTCGGGGTGGGATGAAATGTCGGACGGGTCTTCCATACTAAAGCATCAGGACCACGCGGCGCTCTACGGCATCGACGACACGTTGCGCCAGGATCTCGCGACGGCCTGGACGTTGATCGAACCGAAGCTCGGCCCCATCCTCGACACCTTCTACGACCGCTGGGAACGGATCCCCAAGCTCGCCGCCCTGATCGCCGGCCGGCGCCAGCACCTGATCGACGCCCAGCGCAAGCACTGGTCCGGCCTGTTCTCGGGCCGCTTCGACACCGCCTATTTCGAGAGCGGCAACCGCATCGGCCTGACCCACCTGCGCATCGGCCTCGAGCCGCACTGGTACATCGCCGGCTACAACGACGTGCTCGCCAAGATGGTGGCCGTGCTCGGCGAGGCCAACCGCCTGCGCGGCCGCCGGCTCGCCCGGCTGGTGCGCGCGGTGCAGACCGCGGTGATGGTCGACCTCGACGTCTCGATCTCGGTCTACGGCGACACCTACGTCGAGCGCCTGCGCGAGCGCCAGGAGCGCACCCAGGAGGCGATCACGGATTTCGACGGCGTGGTCAAGGGTCTGCTCGGCACCATCCGCGACGCCGCCGACGGCCTCGGCGGCACCGCCGGCTCGCTCAACCACCAGTCCGAGAAGGCGACCGTGCGTACCGAGGAGGTCCGCACGCAGCAGCGCCGCGCCGCCGACGGCCTCGGCGCCACCGCCGCCGCCACCGAGGAGCTCTACGCCTCGATCGGCGAGATCGGCCGGCAGGCGGTCGCCTCGCAGTCGGTCGCCGACCGCGCGGTCGACGGCGCCCGCCGCACCTCCGAGACCATCTCCGGCCTCGCCGACGCCTCCGAGCGGATCTCTTCGGTGATCCAGCTGATCTCCGACATCGCCGGTCAGACCAACCTGCTCGCCCTCAACGCGACGATCGAGGCCGCCCGCGCCGGCGAGGCCGGCAAGGGCTTCGCGGTCGTGGCGCAGGAGGTCAAGGTGCTCGCCGGCCAGACCTCCAAGGCGACCGAGGACATCACCCGCCAGATCTCGGCGATCCAGGAGGCGACCCGGGCCAGCGTCGTCGCGATCCAGGGCATCACCGAGACGATCGACGAGGTCGCCCGCATCGGCGCGGCGATCGCCGCCGCGGTCGAGGAACAGGGCGCGGCGACCCGCGAGATCTCCTCCAACGTCCAGGGCATCGCCGAATCGAGCGCCCACATCGAGGGCGCCCTCGGCGAGGTCCACCGCGACGCCGGCGAGACCCAGAAGGCCGCCGGCGACGTCTCCACCCTCGCCGACGCCCTCTCCGGCCACGCCGGCACGCTGGAAGCCAGCGTCGGCGACTTCTTCCGCAAGGTCGCCGCGGGCTGAGGCGCGGCACGGGACATGGTGTGCGACGAGCCCGCGGCCCGAGGGGACGCGGGCTCGACGTGTTTGGGCCGCGCGGCGACACCCCGCCGCCGGCCGCCTTTCCGCTTCCCTCCCGTCCGCCCCCGCGATAGAACACGCGCCACGCGATCAGCCCCCTTTTCATCGGACCGGATCCACGCCATGGCGCGCGAATTCATCTACTACATGCACGGCCTCACCAAGTCCTACGGTGGCGGCAAGAAGGTGCTCGACAACATCCACCTGCAGTTCTACCCGGACGCCAAGATCGGCGTGCTCGGTCCGAACGGCTCGGGCAAGTCGACGCTGCTCCGCATCATGGCCGGGATGGACAAGGAGTTCACGGGCGAGGCCTGGCTCGCCAAGGGCGCGACCGTCGGCTACCTCGCCCAGGAGCCGCAGCTCGATCCGACCAAGGACGTGCTCGGCAACGTCATGGACGGCGTCGCCAAGGACAAGGCGCTGATCGACAAGTACAACGAGCTGATGATGGACTACTCGGAGGAGAACGCCGAGAAGGCCGCCAAGCTGCAGGACGAGATCGACGCCAAGAACCTCTGGGATCTCGACTCGAAGGTCGAGATGGCGATGGACGCCCTGCGCTGCCCGCCCGGCGACGCCGACGTCACCAAGCTCTCGGGCGGCGAGCGCCGCCGCGTCGCGCTCTGCCGGCTGCTGCTCGAGGCGCCCGACCTGATCCTGCTCGACGAGCCGACCAACCATCTCGACGCCGAATCGGTGGCGTGGCTGGAAAAGCACCTGCGCGAGTTCCCGGGCGCGGTGCTGATCATCACCCACGATCGCTACTTCCTCGACAACGTCACCGGCTGGATCCTGGAACTCGACCGCGGCCGCGGCATCCCCTACGAGGGCAACTACTCGGCCTATCTCGAGAAGAAGGCCAAGCGCCTGCAGCAGGAGGGCCGCGAGGAGGCCGCCCGCGAGCGGGCGCTGTCGCGCGAGCGCGAGTGGATCGCGGCGAGCCCGAAGGCCCGGCAGGCCAAGTCCAAGGCGCGCATCAAGAGCTACGACGAACTGCTCAAGCGCAACGACGAGCGCCAGACCGTCGGCACCGCGCAGATCGTCATCCCGCCGGGCCCGCGGCTCGGCGACGTGGTGCTCGAGGTCGACAACCTCTCCAAGGGCTACGGCGACCGGCTGCTGATCGACGACCTGTCGTTCAAGCTGCCGCCCGGCGGCATCGTCGGCATCATCGGCCCGAACGGCGCCGGCAAGACCACGCTGTTCCGCATGATCACCGGCCAGGAGAAGCCCGATGCCGGCTCCTTCCGCCTCGGCGACACGGTGCAGCTCGGCTACGTCGACCAGAGCCGCGACGCGCTCGATCCCAACAAGACCGTGTGGGAGGAGATCTCCGGCGGCCTCGACGTGATCACGCTCGGCAAGAAGGACGTCAACTCGCGCGCCTACTGCTCCGCCTTCAACTTCAAGGGCGGCGACCAGCAGCAGAAGGTCGGCTCGCTCTCGGGCGGCCAGCGCAACCGGGTGCATCTGGCCAAGATGCTGAAGAGCGGCGCCAACGTCCTCTTGCTCGACGAGCCCACCAACGACCTCGACACCGAGACGCTCGGCGCCCTCGAGGACGCGCTGGAGGATTTCGCCGGCTGCGCGGTGGTCATCAGCCACGACCGCATGTTCCTCGACCGCCTCGCCACCCACATCCTCGCCTTCGAGGGCGACAGCCACGTCGAGTGGTTCGAGGGCAACTTCGAGGCCTACGAGGAGGACAAGAAGCGCCGCCTCGGCGCCGATGCGGTCAACCCGCGCCGGATCAAGTACAAGCCGCTGACGCGCTGAGACCTGCGGCGCGGGCGATCTTCGGACAGGGGCGGGCGGTCCGGCGGGCCGCCCGCCTTTTTGTCGCAGGGCCGGGCGATTTCTCCCGGTCGCGCCGGGAAACCGCGGCAATCCGGGCGACCGGGAAGACGGGGCGGCGATACCCGGGAAGAAGTCCCCAATTCTTACCGGCGTGAAATTCTCCTTTGGCAAAGTCTTACCAAGCCGTAATTTGACCGGGCGTCGACGCCCGTGGATCGATCGGTGTCGACGTGAGGGGCGCGGCGGGTCCGGGAGGGCCGTCGCGGCCCGCGGTCCGGCGGCGCGGAAGAGGCGCGCCGCCACCGTCCCGTCCGCGGGGCGGGACGGACCGTTTGGCAGCCAGGGAGGAACGAGATGAGGAAGACGACGCTCGCGCTGGCGCTCGCCGCCTGTGCCTTCGCCGGCACGGCGACCGCCGCGCCGCTCTGCGACGGGGCCAAGCTCGGCTTCGCCGGCCTGCTCGCCAAGTGCAACCGCGGCGAACCGATCAAGCTGACGCTGGCGGCGGGCCAGCCGCTCTACGAGGGCACGCAGCCGGTCAAGCTGCAGTCCGGAGCGTATTACGAGATCCAGATCACCGCCGACGGCTCGCAGGAACTGGCGATCACCGGGCCGGAGTTCCTGCGCGCGATCTGGATGAACGAGATCGTCATCTCCGACATCGAGGTGCGGCCGATGGCGGTGGACTCGCTCGAGTTCGACGCCGCCGGCACCGCCAAGCTGTCGTTCATCGCCATCAAGCCGGGCTCCTACGACCTGCACATCCCCGGCACCCACGGCGAGACCCAGAAGGTCACCCTGCAGATCCAGTGACGCAGGCTCCGTACCGCCGAGAAGCGACGACCGGGTGGGTGGGCGACCCGACAACGAGGGAGGAAACGGGATCCATGCTGAAGGCTGCTCTCATCGCCGGCGCGCTCGCGCTGCTGCCGACCGCCGTCATGGCCGAGGAGGTCCCCGCGGACACCGTCGGCAAGATCCAGGCGATGCTCAAGGACATGCAGTGCGAGGTCGCGCCGGAGAACATCGAGGCCGACGAGGCCGGCTTCGAGCTCGACGACGTCTTCTGCGCCGACGGCCAGTACGACATGGACCTCGACAAGGACCTGAAGGTCGTGAACAAGAAGAAGGAGTGACCGGCCGGACGGGCCGTCACGCCGAGACTTCGGAAGGGCGCGTCCTGGTCGGGCGCGCCCTTCGTCCGTTCAAGGGGGGGGGCGAGGCGGCTTGCGGGCCGCCGCGCCGAGGCCTATCGACGGGGCTCGCGGCGCGGCCGACCGGGGGCGGGCGGCGCCGGCCGACGCGGAGCTTCGCCATGTCCGACTGGTCGCCGTCCACCTATCTCGCCTTCGAGGACGAACGCACGCGCCCGGCGCGCGACCTGCTCGCCCAGGTGCCCCACGCCGCCCCATCCCGGGTGGTCGACGTCGGCTGCGGGCCGGGCAACTCGACCGAACTCCTCGCCCGGCGCTGGCCGGGCGCGGCGGTGAGCGGGATCGACAGTTCGGCGGCGATGCTGGCGGCGGCGCGGCAGAGGCTGCCCGACCTCGCCTTCGACGAGGCCGACGCTGCGACCTGGACGCCGGCGGCGCCGCCCGACGTGATCTTCGCCAACGCGGTGTTCCAGTGGGTGCCGGACCATCTCGCCGTGCTGGTCCGCCTCGCCGGACTGCTCGCCGAGGGCGGGGCGCTGGCGGTGCAGATGCCCGACAACCTCGCCGAGCCGACCCACGTCGCCATGCGCGACGCCGCCGCGGCGATGCCCTTCGCGGAGAAGCTCGCCGGCGCCGCCCGTCCGCCGCTGCCGCCGGTCGCGGCCTATTACGACGCGCTGCGGCCGCTGGTCCGCCGGCTCGACATCTGGCACACGGTCTACAACCATCCGCTCGGCGGCCCCGACGCGGTGGTCGAGTGGGTGAGCGGCACCGGCCTCCGGCCCTATCTCGACCCCCTCGACGAGGACGAGCGCAAGGCGTATCTCGCCGACTACCGGGCGCGGATCGCGGCCTGCCATCCGCTGCGCGCGGACGGCCGGGTGCTGCTCCGCTTCCCGCGCCTGTTCGTCGTCGCGATCCGCTGAGGGAGCCGCCCCGTCCATGTCCGAACCCGCCGCATCCACCGCGGTCACCGTCACGCTGACGCGCGAGGAGGCGCTGGTGCTGCACGAGTGGCTCGCCCGCGTCGTCGACGACGAGAACGCCGACGGCATCGCCGAGACCGTCGAGGACGACGCCGAGGTCTGGGCGCTGAACGCGGTCTACGTCGCGCTCGAGGCCGAACTCGCCGAGCCCTACGCCGAGGGCTTCGACAAGGCGCTGAAGGCGGCCCGTCGCGCGATCGTGACCCGCGCCGGCCGCTGGCCCTGGGACGCCGGCGACGGCGAGGCTTGAAGACGGCGGCCGGACCTGATCTCATCCCGGGAAAAGCTCCCGCGGCGACATGATGTCGCCGGAAGGGACGGGGTGGAGGGAACCTTCGATGGAATACGAAGCCGAGCGTCCGACGGGCTACACGGGCATCCAGATCGCGCTGCACTGGGTGATCGCCGCGCTGGTGCTGTTCCAACTGGTGTTCGGCGAGGACATGGGCGGGGCGTTCCGCGCGGTCCGCAACGGCGAGCCTTTGGATGCGGCGCAGGGGCTCTCGGCCGACCTGCACATCTGGATCGGCGTCGCGATCCTGGTGCTCGCGGCGATCCGGCTCGTCACCCGCCTCGGCTACGGCGCCCCGCCGCCGCCCGCCGGCTCGACGGCGCTGCAGGCGCGGCTCGCCGACGGGATGCACTGGCTGTTCTACGTGCTGCTGTTCACCGTGCCGGTGTCCGGCCTCGTGGCGTGGTACGTGACGCCGGCGGCCGGCGAGATCCACGAGCTCTGCAAGCCGGCCTTCATCGTGCTGATCGTCGGCCACGCCGCGGCGGCGCTCTATCACCAGTTCGTCGTCCGCGACGGCGTGCTCAGGCGGATGCTGGCGCCGAGCCGCTGAGCGGACGGGGCCGAGGACGAGAGGAACGGCATGGCGACCTGGGTGGTGACCGGCGGCGGCCGCGGGATCGGACGCGGCCTCGTCGAGCGTCTGCTCGCCGAGGGCGAGAACGTGGTGGCGACGGTGCGCGAGCCGACCGTGCTCGCCGGCCTCGTCGCCGCCAGCGACGGCCGGCTGAAGGTGATCGCCCTCGACGTCGCCGATCCCGCGGCGGTGGCCCGGCTCGGCGAACTCGTCGAGGGGCCGGTCGACGTGCTCGTCAACAACGCCGGCGTGCTCATGGAGCGCAACGCCGACACACTGGCGCCCGAACTCGACTGGGGCGTGTTCGAGAAGAGCTTCCGGGTCAACGCGATCGCGCCGCTGTTCGTGACGCGGGCGCTCCTGCCGAAGCTGCGCCGTCCCGGCGGCAAGATCCTGATGATCTCGAGCCGGATGGGCTCGCTCGCCGAGGACAAGTCCGACACCACCGCCTACCGCGCGTCAAAGGCGGCGCTCAACCGGATCGCCCGCGGCCTCGCGCGCGACCTCGAACCCGCCGGGATCGCGGTGCTGACGATGCACCCGGGCTGGGTCCGCACCGACATGGGCGGCCCGGGGGCCGCGGTGTCGACCGCCGAGAGCGTGTCGGGGCTGATCGCGCGGGTGCGGGCGCTCGACATCGGCTCGACCGGCCGCTTCCTCGACCATACCGGCGACCCGCTGTCGTGGTGACCGGGGACCTGTTCGGTACGCCGGAACCGGAGATCGTGCCCGGCCGCAAGCTGGCGGCGCGGCTCGAGGCCGTGCTGATCGCCGACGGCGACGGCTTCGCGACCCGGCCGGTCGACCGGTTCGACCTCACCCTCGAGGGCATCGCCGGCGACCACCACGCCGGCCACGTCCGCCGCGCCGGCGGGCGCGAGCCGTGGTATCCGCGCGGCACGGCGATCCGCTCGGGCCGGCAGGTCTCGATCGTGTCGGCCGAGGACCTCGCCGAGGTCGCGGCGGCGCTCGGGCTGGCCGCGGTGCCGCCGGAGGCGATCGGCGCGAACATGGTGCTGTCGGGCGTCGCGCGGCTGTCGTTCCTGCCGGCGGGCAGCCGGCTGTTCCTCGCCGGCGGCGCGGCGCTGGTGGTGGAGGCTCAGAACGCGCCCTGCCGCGACGCCGGTGCGGCGCTGGCGCGCGCCCTCGGCAGGCCGGAGCTCGAGACGGCGTTCGCCAAGGCCGCGGCGCGGCGCCGCGGTCTGGTGGCGAGCGTGGAGCGCGCGGGGGCCGCGGAGGCCGGAACGGCGGTCTCGGTCCGTGTGCCGGCACAGTGGATCTGGCGTTGAGGATCCACGGATTTTCCGGCGTGGAGAACCGCTAAAATTTGCACGTCCCGTGCAACGGAATCTGGAAGCGCCTTCGCTAACGTACGTTCATCGTATCCGATTTCCCGGGCGCGCCATGATCGAAACCAACCTCGTGGACTTCCGAAGCCTCGCTCAGGACCCGTCGGCGAGCCGGCGGAACGAGCTGATGAAGGGGGTCGCTTCCCTGTTCGCCTTCGCCTCCGAGCGATGCACCCTGGAGCAGATCGAGATCTACGACGAGGTCCTCGGCCGTCTCGCCGACATGGTCGAGACCGAGGCCCGCGCCTTCGCCGCCGAGAAGATCGCGCCGCTGCGCCGCGCCCCGGAAGGGGTGGTGCGCCGCTTCGCCCGCGACAGCGAGATCACCGTCGCCGGTCCGGTGCTGACCAAGTCGCCGGTGCTGTCCGACCGCGACCTGATCGCGGTGGCCGGCGCCCACGGCAACGACCATCTCGCCGCCATCGCCGCGCGCTCCAACCTCTCCGAGATCGTCACCGACATGGTGGTCGAGCGCGGCGACAGCCGGGTGCGCCGCACGGTGGCGCAGAACACCGGCGCTCGCATCGGCGACCGCGCGCTCGACCTGCTGGTCCGGCAGGCCATGACCGACCTCGAGACCGCCACCGCCCTCGGCGACCACCCGGACACCCCGGACACGGTGATCGGGCGCCTCGTCGACCACGCCGAGCAGGAGGTGCGCCGGGCGCTCTCCGGCCGCGGCATGAAGGCGGCCGAACAGGGCCTGTCCGAGGCGGCGCGCCGCGCCGGCGAGCGGCTGACCAACAGCTACTGGATCGGCCAGTACGACTTCGAGACCGCCTGGGAGAAGCTGATGCAGCAGGGCGGCTCGCGGGTCGCCAGCGAGGCGCTGCTCTGCCAGTACGCCATCGAGGACCGCTTCGCCGACGTGGTCGCCGTGTTCGCGGTGCTCGCCGACATCGACCTCGAGGAGGCCAAGCACTGGCTGGTGCGCGTCGACACCGAGCCCTTCGTGGTGATCGCCAAGGCGCTCGGCCTGCGCTTCACGACCGTGCAGGCGATGCTGAAGGTCGGCCCGTGGAAGCACCGGCTCGCCAACGAACAGCGCGGTCAGGCGCTGAACCAGTACCAGCAGATGGAACCGCGCTTCGCCCGCGCCCGCATCGCCGCCTGGCGGCAGACGCGGCTGGCGGTGTGAGGGACCTTTCCCGCGCAAGCGACGACGGCCCCGCGAGCTGCTCGCGGGGCCGTTGCGTTCTTGGGCGAGGGCGTCAGGCCGCGGTGGCGCGCTCGGCGAAGACACGCTTGGCAGCGAACAGGCCGTTGAGCGCGGCGGGGAAGCCGGCGTAGACGGCCATCTGCATCAGCACCTCGACGATCTCCTCGCGGGTGAGCCCGACGTTCAGCCCGGCGTGGACATGGACCTCGAGCTGCGGCGTCGCGTTGCCGAGGGCGGCGAGCGCCGCGATCGTCGCGATCTCGCGGTCGCGCAGCGACAGGCCGGGGCGGTCGTAGATGTCGCCGAACGGGAACTCGAGCAGGTAGGTCGCGAAGTCGGGCGCGACGTCGGCGAGGGCGTCGACGACGCGGCGGCCGGCGTCACCGTCGATCGCCGCGAGCGCGCGGCGGCCGCGTTCGAGCCGGCTGGTCGCGGGCGCGTCCGTTTCCGGGGTGGTCGTCGCGGGCGTGGTCCGTCGGGTCTGCGTCATGGTCGGCGATCCCTTGTTCGGCGTCGGCGTAGCCGGCGATCTTGCCGTCGAGGACGAGGAGGCAGGCCGTGAGATCGGCGACATGGGCGCGGACCCGCTCGCGGTGGGCCTCGAGCAGGGCCCGCCGTTCGGCGCCGGTGTGCGCGCCGAGGGCGCGGAGTTCGGCGTAGCGGACCATCTCCCGGATCGGCATGCCGGTCGTCCGGAGACGGCCGACGAAGTCGATCCAGGCGAGGATGGCGGCGTCGTAGTCCCGCCGCCGGCCGCCGTCGCGGTCGGCGAGGGGCAGCAGCCCGATCCGCTCGTAGTAGCGCAGGGTGTGGGCCGAAAGGCCCGTGCGCCGCGCGAGTTCGCCGATCTTCATGAGGGCCTCGATCCCGTCGTGACGCCCGGCAAGCTACGAGTTCGAGCGCACTCGAAGTCAAGACGGATTCGAAGGGGCGGGGGAGGCGCGCCTTCGGGCTTGCGCAGGGTGCCAAAGAGGCATAAAGATATCTTTATGTCCAGAATGCCGTTCGCTACCGCCGCCCTCGACGACGTCGTCACCGCGCTGAAGGCCGCGGGCGAGCCGACGCGCCTGCGCCTGATGGCGCTGCTGGCGGCCGGCGAGGCGACCGTGAAGGACCTGACCGACGTGCTGGCGCAGAGCCAGCCGCGGGTGTCGCGGCACCTCAAGCTGCTCTCGGAGGCCGGCATCGTCGATCGCCTGCCCGAGGGCGCCTGGGCCTACTACCGCCTCGCCGAGGACGGCGCCGGCGCCGCGACGGCCCGCGCCGTGCTGGCGCGGATCGACCCGGCCGACCCGGTGCTCGCCCGCGACCGCCAGCGCTTCGAGGCCGTGCGCGCCGCCCACGCCGCCGAGGCGCAGCGCTATTTCGCCGCCAACGCCGCCTCCTGGGACCGGCTGCGCTCGCTGCACGTCGCCGACACCGCGGTCGAGGCCGCGATCCGCCGTGCCCTCGGCGCCCGGCCGATCCGCGCCCTGCTCGACATCGGCACCGGCACCGGGCGGATCCTGACCCTGCTCGCCGATCGCTACGACCGCGCCGTCGGCATCGACATGAGCCACGACATGCTCTCGGTGGCGCGCGCCAACCTCGCGGCCGCCGGCATCGACCACGCTCACGTGCGCCAGGGCGACGTCTCGGCGCTGTCGGTCGGCACCGGCCAGTTCGATCTGGTGGTGATCCACCAGGTCCTGCACTATCTGGACGATCCGGCCCGCGCGATCCGCGAGGCGAGCCGGGCCGTCGCGCCGGGCGGCCGGCTGCTGGTGGTCGACTTCGCGCCGCACGATCTCGAGTTCCTGCGCGCCGAGCACGCCCACCGCCGCCTCGGCTTCTCGCACGAGCAGATGCGCGGCTGGATCGAGGCGGCCGGCCTCGAGCCGCGCGAGACGGTGGATCTTCCGCCCGGCGCGGACGGCGACCGCCTGACCGTGACGCTGTGGACCGCCGCCGACCGCCGCATCGAGATCGCCGGCGACCTGCCGAGGACCGCCTGAGGCGGCCAGAGAAGAAAAGACAACGAGGACGTATCCCCCATGCGCCAGAGCCACAACCTCGCCGACCTCGACATCGGCGTCTCCTTCGAGTTCTTCCCGCCGAAGACCGAAAAGATGGAGGAGAACCTGTGGGTTGCGATCGAGCGGCTCGCCCCGCTCGGGCCGCGCTTCGTCTCGGTGACCTACGGCGCCGGCGGCTCGACGCGCGAGCGCACCCACGCCACCGTCGCCCGGATCGTCCGCGAGACCGCGCTGAAGCCGGCGGCGCACCTGACCTGCGTCGACGCCAGCCGCGCCGAGGTCGACGAGGTCGTGCGCGGCTACTGGTCGGCGGGCGTGCGCCACGTGGTGGCGCTGCGCGGCGACCCGGTCGGCGGCGTCGGTGCCCGCTACGTGCCGCATCCCGACGGCTACGCCTCGACGCCCGAACTGATCGCCGGCATCCGCGCGATCGGCGACTTCGAGATCTCGGTGTCGGCCTATCCGGAGAAGCACCCGGAGAGCCCGGACGTGCCGGCCGACATCCAGATCCTGAAGCGCAAGGTCGAGGCCGGCGCGAGCCGCGCCATCGCCCAGTTCTGCTTCGACAACGACGTGTTCGAGCGCTACGTCGACCGCGTCCGCGCCGCCGGCATCGACGTGCCGATCGTGCCGGGCATCGTGCCGGTGGTGAACTTCACCCAGACGGCAGGCTTCGCCCGCCGGGCCGGCGCCAGCGTGCCGGCGTGGCTCGCCGAGCGCTTCGAGGGTCTCGAGGACGACCCCGTGACCCGCCAGCTCGTCGCCGCCGCGGTCTGCGCCGAGCAGGTCATGGACCTGATCGACCGCGGCTATCGCGAGTTCCACTTCTACACCATGAACCGGGCCGATCTCGTCTA
The DNA here is from genome assembly GCF_004362745.1 of Oharaeibacter diazotrophicus. Classification (NCBI taxonomy): domain Bacteria; kingdom Pseudomonadati; phylum Pseudomonadota; class Alphaproteobacteria; order Hyphomicrobiales; family Pleomorphomonadaceae; genus Oharaeibacter; species Oharaeibacter diazotrophicus. The sequence goes on from NZ_SNXY01000010.1 coordinate 456,308, forward strand.
CGCCGTCTGCCACATGCTGGGTCTGCGCCCGAAGCGGCCGAAGCCGGCCGCCGGCGCCGAAGCCGCCTGACCCGGTCGACCCGACACCCCTGCCACGGAGCCCGCCATGAGCCGTCCCCTCTCGCCCACCGAGGCCCAGCTGCGCCGGATCGCGGAGAGCCGCATCCTGGTGATCGACGGCGCCATGGGCACCATGATCCAGCGCCACCGCCTGACCGAGGCCGACTTCCGCGGCGCGCGCTTCGCCGACCACCCGCGCGACCTCAAGGGCAACAACGACCTCCTGTCGATCACCCGGCCCGACGTGATCGCCGGCATCCACCGGCAGTATCTCGAGGCCGGCGCCGACATCGTGGAGACAAACACCTTCTCCTCGACCACCATCGCCCAGGCCGACTACGGCCTGGAGGCGCTCGCCTACGAGCTCAACCTCGAGAGCGCCCGCGTCGCCAAGGCGGCCTGCCGCGAGGTCGAGGCGCGCGACCCGTCGCGGCCGCGCTTCGTCGCCGGCGCGATCGGTCCGACCAACCGCACCGCCTCGATCTCGCCCGACGTCAACAATCCCGGCTACCGCGCCGTCGGCTTCGACGACCTCCGGATCGCCTATGCCGAGGCCGCCCGCGGCCTGATCGACGGCGGCGCGGACATCATCCTGATCGAGACGGTGTTCGACACGCTGAACGCCAAGGCGGCGCTGTTCGCCGTCGAGGAGGTGTTCGAGGAGAAGGGCGTGCGGCTGCCGGTGTCGGTGTCCGGCACCATCACCGACCTCTCCGGCCGCACCCTGTCGGGCCAGACCGCCGAAGCGTTCTGGTACTCGGTGCGCCACGGCGAGCTGTTCTCGATCGGCCTCAACTGCGCGCTCGGCGCCAAGGAGATGCGCGCCCACGTCGCCGACCTCGCCCGCCTCGCCGACACGCTGGTCTGCGCCTATCCGAACGCGGGCCTGCCCAACGAGTTCGGCGAATACGACGAGAGCCCCGCGGCGATGGCGGCCCTGGTCGGCGAATTCGCCCGCGCCGGCCTCGTCAACATCGTCGGCGGCTGCTGCGGCACCACGCCGGACCACATCGCCGCGATCGCGCGGGCGGTCGAGGGCGTCGCGCCGCGGCCGATCCCGACGGTCGAGCGGCGGATGCGGCTCGCCGGATTGGAGCCGGCGGTGATCGCGGCGTGATGTATGATCCGGCGTGCGGAGCCAGGAGCGGACCATGACCCACAGACACGATCCCGAGCCCGGTGCGGCCGTGCGGCCTCCCTACGGGTCGAACGTCGAGCTTCCCGCCGGCTCCGCCGAGGAGCGGCAGGCGGCGTGGGAGCGCCTTCGCGAGTTCATGCTCGATCCGCCGCCGCCGGGTCCCGGCGCCTGCGCGCCGGGCGACTACGGTACGCGCGCGGAATGGTACGACGACGAGAGCGTCCAGTAGCACTCAAGCCCAGACCGACCGGTTCCAGCCGTGCTCCCGACGATCGACAGCAACATCCTGGTCTACGCGATCGACCGGCGCGACACCGCGAAGGCGGACGTCGCCCGGCTCGTCGTGGCCCGTGTACGCGAGACCGGCGGCCTGCTCGGCCTTCAGACCATCGGCGAGACCTTTCGCGTCGCCACGGCCAAGTTGAAATGGCACCCGGCGATCGCCGAGCGCTATCTCCAGGGTCTGCTCGCCACCTTCCCGACCTTCGCGCAGACGTCGGGGACCGTCTCCGCCGCCCTCGCGCTCGCAGCCGCGGGGCGGCTGTCGATCTGGGACGCCAATCTCGTTTCCGCCGCGCAATCGGCCGGCTGCACGCATCTCCTCTCCGAGGACATGCAAGACGGCGATCGGTTCGGCGGCCTCGAAGTGGTCGATCCCTTCGCCGGCCGCGACCTCTCCCCGCGTGCCCGCGACCTCCTTTCTCTCTGACCGACCGGATCCGCTCTCCATGACATTTCCCGCCGCCGACCAGCCCTCGCAGCCCGCCGCCGGCTTCGCCAACTTCGTGATGGTGGGCGAGCGGACCAACGTCACCGGCTCGGCGAAATTCCGCAAGCTGATCAAGGACGGCGACTATGCCGCCGCGCTCGACGTGGCGCGCGGCCAGGTCGAGGGCGGCGCCGTCGTGCTCGACGTCAACATGGACGAGGGCCTGCTCGACAGCGAGAAGGCCATGGTCACCTTCCTCAACCTGATGGCCGCCGAGCCCGACATCGCCCGTGTGCCGGTGATGGTCGACAGCTCGAAGTGGACGGTGATCGAGGCCGGCCTGAAGTGCCTGCAGGGCAAGGGCATCGTCAACTCGATCTCGCTCAAGGAAGGCGAGGAGGCGTTCCTGCGGCAGGCGCGGCTGGTGCGCCGCTACGGCGCCGCCGTGGTGGTGATGGCCTTCGACGAGAAGGGCCAGGCCGACACCTTCGCCCGCAAGACCGAGATCTGCCGGCGCTGCTACGACATCCTGGTCGAGAAGGTCGGCTTCCCGCCCGAGGACGTCATCTTCGACCCCAACATCTTCGCGGTCGCCACCGGCATCGAGGAGCACGACAACTACGGCGTCGACTTCATCGAGGCGACGCGCTGGATCCGCACCAACCTCTCCGGCGCCCACGTCTCCGGCGGCGTCTCCAACCTGTCCTTCTCGTTCCGCGGCAACGAGCCGGTGCGCGAGGCGATGCACACCGTGTTCCTCTACCACGCCATCCAGGCGGGCATGGACTTCGGCATCGTCAACGCCGGCCAGCTCGGCGTCTACGACGACCTCGACCCGGAACTGCGCGAACTCTGCGAGGACGTCGTCCTGAACCGCCGCCGCGACGCCACCGAGCGGCTGGTCGAGGCGGCGCCGCGCTTCAAGGGCGACGGCGCGGCGAAGGAGAAGACGGCGGACCTGGCGTGGCGGTCGTGGCCGGTCGAGAAGCGGCTCGAACACGCGCTCGTCCACGGCATCACCGAGTTCATCGAGACCGACACCGAGGAGGCCCGCGCCGCGGCGGCGCGGCCGCTGCACGTGATCGAGGGCCCGCTGATGGCCGGCATGAACGTGGTCGGCGACCTGTTCGGCGCCGGCAAGATGTTCCTGCCGCAGGTGGTGAAGTCGGCCCGCGTGATGAAGCAGGCGGTCGCCTACCTGATGCCGTTCATGGAGGCCGAGAAGGCCGCGAGCGGCGCCGCGGGCTCCTCGTCGGCCGGCAAGATCCTGCTCGCCACCGTCAAGGGCGACGTCCACGACATCGGCAAGAACATCGTCGGCGTCGTGCTCGCCTGCAACAACTTCGAGGTGATCGACCTCGGCGTGATGGTGCCGATGCAGAAGATCCTCGACACCGCGCGCGCCGAGAACGTCGACATCATCGGCCTGTCCGGCCTGATCACGCCTTCGCTCGACGAGATGGTGCTGGTCGCCGCCGAGATGGAGCGCCAGGGCTACGACCAGCCGCTGCTGATCGGCGGCGCGACCACCAGCCGGATCCACACCGCGGTCAAGATCCACCCGCAGCTGAAGCGCAGTCAGGCGGTCTACGTCACCGACGCCAGCCGCGCGGTCGGCGTCGCCGCGGCGCTGGTCGGCGACAAGCGCGCCGGCTACGTCGACGAGGTCCGGCGCGAATACGCCCGGATCGCCGAGGCGCACGCCCGCGGCCGCGACGACAAGCGCCGGCTCTCGATCGCCGAGGCGCGCGCCAACCGCTTCGACGTCGACTGGGCCGACTGGAGGCCGGTGCGGCCGAGCTTCCTCGGCACCCGCGTCTTCGAGAGCTACGATCTCGCCGAGATCGTCCGCTACGTCGACTGGACGCCGTTCTTCTCGACCTGGGAGATGAAGGGCAGCTACCCGGCCATCCTCGACGACGACCGCTACGGCCCCGCCGCCCGCGCCCTGTTCGAGGACGCGCAGGCGATGCTCGCCAAGATGATCGAGGAGAAGTGGCTGACCGCCAACGGCGTCGTCGGCTTCTGGCCCGCCAACGCGGTCGGAGACGACATCGAACTCTATACCGACGACACCCGGACGACGCGACTCGCGGTGCTGCACGGCCTGCGCCAGCAGATCGCCCGCGATTCCAGCCGCGCCAACCTGTCGATCTCCGACTTCGTCGCCCCGCGCGAGAGCGGCGTCGCCGACTATGTCGGCGGCTTCGCCGTCACGGCCGGCCTCGGCGAGGACGCGGTGATCGAGCGCTTCGCCCGCGCCAACGACGACTATTCCAAGATCCTGTCGCAGGCCCTCGCCGACCGCCTCGCCGAGGCCTTCGCCGAGTGCCTGCACCGGAAGGTGCGCCGCGAGCTCTGGGGCTACGCCCCCGACGAAACCGCCGGCCCCGAGGACCTGATCGCCGAGCGCTACGTCGGCATCCGCCCTGCGCCGGGCTATCCGGCCCAGCCCGACCACACCGAGAAGGGCACGTTGTTCCGCCTGCTCGACGCCACCGCGGCGACCGGAATCCGCCTGACCGAGAGCTATGCCATGTGGCCGGCCTCGGCGGTGTCCGGCCTCTATTTCGCCCATCCGGACAGCCACTACTTCGGCGTCGGCAAGATCGAGCGCGATCAGGTCGAGGACTACGCCGAGCGCAAGGGCATGGACCTCGCCGAGGTCGAGCGCTGGCTGGCGCCGATCCTCAACTACGATCCGGCCGAGGCCGGCCGCGCCGCCGCGGCCGAGTGAGGGAACCGAGCCCGTGACCACGGACGCCGAGACCGCCGCCCACCGCGACCCGGCCTACCGCCGGGTCCTCGTCGAGGCCGCGCTGCTCAACGCGGCGATGTTCTTCGTGGAAGGCGCGGTCGGCCTGTGGATCGGCTCGGCGGCGCTGGTGGCCGACGCGGTCGACTTCCTCGAGGACACCGGCATCTACGGTCTCGGCATCCTCGCGGTCGGCTGGTCGCTGCGCAACCGCGCGCGCGCCGGTTTCGTCATGGGCATCCTGATGACCCTGGTCGGGCTGGTCGCGCTGGTGCAGGTGCTGGTCAGGCTGTGGTACGGCGGGGTGCCGTCGGCGCTCGGCATGTCGGTGACCGCGGCGGTGGCGCTCGCCGTCAACGTCACGGTGGCGACGCGGCTCGCGGCCTGGCGCGGGGGCGACAGCTCGATGCGCTCGATCTGGCTGTCGACCCGCAACGACGCGCTCCTGAACGGCCTCACCGTGGTCGCCGGCGTGCTGGTCGCCAATCGCGGCGCAGCCTGGCCCGACATCGTCGCCGGCCTCGTGATCGCCGCGGTCAACCTCTGGGCCGCCCGCGAGATCCTGACCTCGGCGCGGACCGAGCTGCGCGCAGCCGCGTCGCCTTCGTAGAACCTCGCAGGTCCGAAGTCTCGTCGCTCTCGCCAACATGACGGAACCTTAATTGGAAGGTTTCGCCCGTTCGCGCTTATATCGAGCGCGTGACGGAACGTTCTTCGGAACATCGCGGACTCGGAATTCTTCCCTAGACCACACCGACCCTCGACCGTCCATGCGAGAAGACCCGACGGCTTCCCTCAGCTGTTGGGAAAACTTCCCGGAACACATGCCGTCCGCCGTCCCTCCGGCGTGACGGCATTTCCGTTTCCGGGCAGGTGCGCATCGGCCGGAGCCCTCGCTTCGGTCGATGCGTCGCCGCCCGGGGACGGGACGCGCCGGCGCGGCGACGACCGGCGCGCGCGCCTCATACCAGTCCCGCAAATTCCCGACTCGTCGGGACTTTCCGGGGTTTCGGCCATCCGGCCGGCGCCCGGTCGGGCGCTCCTCGCTCGCAAAGCTCCGACCAGAGGTCGGAACTTTGCGAGCTCGGTATCACGCCGGCTCGTCGGGCCCGAGCGCGGCGGTCGAGAGGCGGTGGTGGCGGTTCTCGACGGCGAAGCGGATCAGGTCGCCGGTGCGGTCCATGCCGAGCTTTTCCTTCACGCGCGTCATGGTGTTGGCGACGGTCTTGTACGCGATGCCGAGCTTCTCGGCGATGTCGGCGAGGCTCTCGCCGTCGCCGAGCAGGCGCAGCACCTCGATCTCCCGCCGCGACAGCGCGCGGACCGGATCGCCGTCGCCGTCGCTGCGCACCGCCGCGATCTCGGCGGCGAGTTCGTCGTCGACGAAGCTCTCGCCGCGCGCCGCCTTGCGCACCGCGGTCAGCAACTGGTCGGCCGGCGCACTCTTGGAGACGTAGCCGATCGCGCCGGCCCGGCGGGCGGAGGTGGCGTAGACCACGTCGGTGTACATGCTGAACACCACCACGCGGGCGCGGTCGTCCTCGGCGCGGATCCGGCGCAGCACCTCGAGGCCGCTGCCGCCGCGCAGGTTGATGTCGAGCACGGTGACGTCCGGCCGCTCGCCGGCCCAGGCCGCGAAGGCGTCGTCCGGCGTCTCGGCCTCGGCGAAGCTCGAGCCCGGGATCGTCTGCAGCAGCCGCACCACGCCCTGACGGACGACGGCGTGATCGTCCACCACCAGGATCCTCATCGTGCTTCCTCCCCATCCACCGCGGCGCCGGTCCGGCCCGGCGGCGGGATCACGGCCGAGACCACCACGCCCGGCACGTCGAATCGGTTGTCGACGGAAAGGCGGCCGCCGAGCGCGGCCGCCCGCTCGCCCATGCCGACGATGCCCCAGCCCTCGCCGGCGGGCCGCTTCAGGCCGCCGCCGTCGTCCGCCACCTTCAGCCGGATCCGCTCGTCGCGCAACGCCACCTCGATCTCGATCCGGGTTGGGTGACCGTGCTTCAGCGCGTTGGCGACCGCCTCGCGGACGATCGCCGCGAGCGCGACGTCGACGCTCTCGCCGAAGCCCTCCTCCGGCACGGCGACGGCGAAGTCGACGCGGGGGTGGTGCAGGGCGAAGAAGGCGACCTGGTCGTGGATGGTCTGGGCGAGGCCGATGGTCTGGGTGCTGCCGGGCCGGAGCTGGCCGAGCAGGGCGCGCACCTGCCGCTTCACCGCCGCGACCGCGGCGCCGGCGGTGCGGGCGCGCTCGAGGATGGCGGCGTCGCGCCCGGGATCTGGCGGGCCGGCGGCGAGGTCGCGAATCGCGGCGGCGTCGACGTCGATGGCGAGCAGCAGCGGACCTATCTCGTCGTGGAGGTCGCGGGCGAGGGCGCGGCGCTCCTCGTCCTCGGCCTCGGCCATCTGGGCGGCGATGCGGGCGTCGCGGGCGCGGACCTCGGCGAGCCGGCCGACCATGCGGTCGAAGGCGGCGCCGACCACCGCGACGTCGTCCGGCGCCGCGATGCCCGCGCGGACCGAGAAGTCGCCGCCGCCGGCCTGCTCGAGGCGCAGGCGCAGCCGGTCGAGCGGGCCCGTCAGGCGGCGGAACGTACGGTCGGCGAGCAGGGCGCAGAGGCCGGCGAGGGCGAGGAGCGCGGCGGCGCCGGCGAGGGTGTCGGCATAGAGCCGGTCGACCGGACGGGCGGGATCGGCGTCGATCCGCAGCGCGCCGATGCCGGGCAGGTCGAAGCGGCGGCCGGCGTCGGAGGGTACGATCAGCCGGGCGAACCACGCCGGCGCCGGCGCGGTGCGCCGCGGCGGCGACGAGCGGTCGCGCAGGGCGCCGGCGGGCGTGACCAGCGTGACGGTGACGAAGTCGTCGCCGTCGAACAGCCGGACGATCTCGCGGATGCGGTCGGGCGTGCGCCGCGTCGCCGGCAGCGCCCCGACGGCGCGCGCGACGGTGGCCCAGGCGGCGTCGACGGCGGCGGTCTCGTCGGCGCGCACGCGCTCGATCCCGCGCGCGACCGAGAAGGCGGCGAAGCCTGCGGCCGCCACCACCCCGGCCAGCCCCAGCGCCAGCACCGATCTCCACCGCGTCCGCACCCGCCGTCCTCCCCGCCAGAGCGGCGGCGATGCTGGCCACGGCACGGCCGAAGCCGCAAGCGAAATGTCGGACGGGCGAAGCCACACCGCGTGGCGGTGCACGAGGCTCGAACAAGGGTATGGCGTCGGGGAGAAATGGTAGCAGAGGGCGGAATCGAACCGCCGACCTACGGGTTATGAGTCCGTCGCTCTAACCAACTGAGCTACTCTGCCACGGGCCCGGGGGCGGTCGGAACCGCCCCGTCGAGCGGCGCCGATATAAGGGGCGGCCCGCCGGCCTGTCAAGCCGCGTCGCGGCCGGCGGTCACTTCACGACTTCGAACTCGAGCAGGCGGTAGAAGCCGCCGAGGCCGGCGGGGCGGTCGGCGAGGAGGCGGGTGCCGGGAAGGGCGGCGAGGGTGGCGGCGGTGATGGTGGTGTTCCAGCCGAGCAGGCGGCCGAACGGCGTCAGCGCCCGGGCGACGAGGCGGCGCGGGCCGGCGTCGGCGGCGAAGTGGCCGACCACCAGGATGCGCCCGCCTGGACGGACGACGCGGCGCATCTCGGCCATGACGCGGGCCGGGTCCGGCACCACGGTCATCACGTACATCGCCATGGCGGCGTCGAAGGCGGATTCGGGGAAGACGAGGCGGGCGGCATCCATCTCGTGGATCGCCTCGACGTTGGCGAGGCGCTTCTCGGCGACGCGGCGGCGCGCCTTCTCGAGCATGTCCGGCGAGAGGTCGATGCCGACGACGCGCGTGGCGGCGGGATAGTCGGGCAGACTGATGCCGGTGCCGACGCCGACCTCGAGCACGCGCTCCGTGCCGGCCGGCAGGGCGGCGACCGCGGTCTTGCGCGCGGCCTCCATGATCGGCCCGAACACGGCGTCGTAGACCGGCGCCCAGCGGGCGTAGGCGTCGACGACGTCCTTGGCCCGCATCACCGTGCGGATCGCCGGGCCGTCGTCGCCGTCCACCGTGCGCGCGCGTTCCTCCGAGGTCATCGATGCTCCTCCCTGACGGATCTGCCGCCGCGCCGGCTCAACCGGCGGCGACGGTGCGTTGTTCCAGGTCCCGCACCGGAGCGCCGGCGCGCTCGCGGGCGAACACCGATTCGGTCGCCTCGATGAAGCCGCCGCCGAGCACGCGGGCGTCCTCGCCGGCGCCGTCGTAGAGCACGCAGGCCTGACCGGGCGCGACGCCGTGTTCGCCGGACAGCAGGTCGACGGCGACGACGCCGCCGGCGGCGTGCAGCACGGCCGGCTGCGGCGGGCGCGAGGACCGCACCTTGGCGTGGACCTCGAGGCCGTCGGCCGGCAGGTCGGCGAGCGCGCCCGGGCCGATCCAGTTGACCTCGCGCAGCGCCAGCCGGCGCGTCATCAGCGCCTCGCGCGGGCCGACGACGACGCGCGCGCCGGCGGCGTCGAGCCGGATCACGAACAGCGGCTCGCCGGCGGAAATGCCGAGGCCGCGGCGCTGGCCGACGGTGTAGTGGATGATGCCGTCGTGGCGGCCGAGCACGCGGCCGTCGACGTGGACGATCTCGCCCGGCGCGGCGGCCTCGGGCTTCAGTCGCTCGATCACGTCGGCGTAGCGGCCCTGCGGCACGAAGCAGATGTCCTGGCTGTCGTGCTTGTCGGCGACGGCGAGGCCGAACTCGCGGGCGAGTTCGCGCGTCTCGGCCTTCGTGAGGTCGCCGAGCGGGAAGCGCAGGAAGTCGAGCTGCTCGGCCGTGGTCGCGAACAGGAACCAGCTCTGGTCGCGGTCGGCGTCGACCGGACGGAACAGGGCACGGCGGCCGTCGACGAGGCGCGAGCGCACGTAGTGGCCGGTGGCGAGCGCGGCCGCACCGAGGCTGCGGGCGGTGTCGAGCAGGTCGGAGAACTTGACGGTCTGGTTGCAGGCGACGCAGGGGATCGGCGTCTCGCCGGCCATGTAGCTCTCGGCGAAACGGTCGATCACCGCGTGGCGGAAGCGCTCCTCGTAGTCCAGCACGTAGTGCGGGATGCCGAGGGCGGCGGCGACCTCGCGGGCGTCGTGGATGTCCTGGCCGGCGCAGCAGGCGCCCTTGCGGTGGGTCGCCTCGCCATGGTCGTAGAGCTGGAGCGTGACGCCGACGACGTCGTAGCCTTCGCGTTTCAGGAGCCCGGCGACCACCGAACTGTCGACGCCGCCCGACATGGCGACGACGACGCGCGTGTCCCCGGGCCGGCCCGGCAGGTCGAGACTGTTCAGCATGCGGCACCCGTTGGTGGTCGCGAACGGCGCGACGCGGGACATTGTCGCCCCGCGGGCCGGGGATCTTCAAGGGCCGCGCGGGTCCGCCGGGCGGCAACTTCTGCCGGGGCTCCGGCAATCCCGGCCGGGCGAGGCGCCGGCGGGAGCCACTCACCTGGGCCGAAAGCGCGGGAAAATCAAGTCCGCCCCTGGGTTTTCGGGGCTGGCACGGCGGTTGCGACGGCCCGGTGTGGAGTTCCGACCGAAAATGGCCCTCGACAGTTCCGCGCTCGCCCTGTTCCCGACCCTGACGCCCGCCGTCGCCGCGGGTCGCGCCGCCGAGCCGGCCGCGTCGGACGAGGGCGACGCCGCGATCCTGTTCGCCGGCTTCCTGGCGGACGCCGGGCGGCCCACCGACGCGGCGCCGCCGGCCGAGCCGATCGCCCCCGCCGAACCGGCCGAGCCCGTCCCCGCCGCGCTCGCGCCCGAACGGGCCGCCGGCACCGTCGACGCCGGCGCGCTGCTCGGCGCCGCCGAGGCGCTCGACGCGCCAGCGGAAGTGGACGCCGCCGTGCCGACGTCGCCTTCGGCGGATGCCACGCCGCCCGAGCGGCCGGAGTCCGGGCCCGCGCCGCGGCGCGAGCCGGGCCGGTCGGAGGCATCGGCCGCGGTCTCGGCGGGCGCGCCAGCCGTCGATGCGCCTTCCGACGAGGCGCGGCCGCTCGCCGGCCCCGCGACCTCGCCCCGCACAGCTGAACGGTTCGCGATCACCGGTGACACCGGCGTGTCGGACGATCTTGCCGCGGACGGTGATGCTCCGGACGGCACGCGGGACGTGTCCGGTGATGCCACCGCGGCCGTGACCGGTTCGTCGACGGCGACCGGGCCGGTTGCCGCCGTCTCGCCGCTCGCCGTCGTGCCGGTGCCCACCGCAACGGACGCCGGCATCGCCGAGATCGCCGAGGCCCGCGAGGGTGCCCCGCGTCCAGCCGCGCCCGCCGCGCCGACGATCCCGGCCTTCCCCGCCGCGGGCACCGATGCCGCCGAGGGGGCGACCGTCCCGGCGACCATCCCGGCGAATCCCACGCGCCCGACCGGCGCGTCCGTCGAGGCCGCGGCCGCGCCGGCCGGAGGCGGTCCGGCGCCGTCGGGGCAGGGCGCCGCCGCGGCGTCCGCGCCGGCGGCGAACAGGCCCGTGGCGGCCGCGGCGACGCCGGTGACGAACGGTACCGGAGCCAAGGCCGCCGGACCGGTGGCCGCGGCGACGCCGGACGTCGCCGCGCATGCGTCCACCGCCGACGTCCCGGGCGCGACCGCGGTCCCGTCCGCCGCCCGCGCGGACGCGGCGCCGTCCCTCGCCTCGCGGCCCGAGCCGACCGACCCAGCTGCCGCCGCAACGGCGCCGGTGACGACGCGCTCGTCCGGCGCTCCCGCGGCCGTTCTGGTCGGCGCCGTGACGGCACCGCGGACGACGACCGACATCGCCGCGGCGGCGCGGCCCGTGATCGCCACCGAAGGGGTCGGCGTCGCCGTCGTGCGCGGCTTCGCGCCGGCGACGGGTCCGAACCCGGCCGCCGCGATCGATCGGTCGGCGGCGCCGCGCGTCCCGGCGGGATCCGAGGCTTCGTCGATGGACGCCGCCGCGGCGCGCCCCGCCGTGGCCGCGGTTCCGTCCGATGCCGAAATGCAGGCCGCCGGTCCCGCCGCCGAAGCCCGCGCGACCGGGGCCGCGACGCCCGGGCGCGGGCCCGACGCTCCCGTGGTCGCCGAGCGCGCTGCGCCGGCAGTGGCCGCCGCCGCCGTCGTTGCGGATGCGGCCCGGCCGGGCGTTTCCACGTCCCCGGCCGAAGCGCCCGTCGTCGCCGCCGATGCCGCCGCGACCGGTGCCGGACGGGGCGTGGGCGCCGCAGCCGACGCCGCGCCGACCACGGCGGTCCGGACGGCCTCCGAACCCGCAGCGAATGCCGCGCCGCCGCGTTCGCCGATCGTCGGCGACGCGCCCGATGCCGGTAGGACCGCGCCGAGCGCATCCGCCCGGTCCGGCGAAACGGCCGGTGCCGCCGCCGCCGCTCCGGCCGCCGCGGCGCCCGTGGCGACGGTCGCGATCGAGCCGGTGCCACTCCCGGAGGTCTCCGTGCCGCGCGCCGCCGGTTCACCCGTTTCGGCGGCCGCGTCGCCCGGCGATCGGCCCGCCGTCGCCGCCGGCGCGACGTCGTCCGCCGCCGAAGACGCGGAGCGCCCGACCGTCGCCGGCGCTGCTCCCACGGCGACGGAGGGAACGGCCGCGCCGGTCCGTGCGGACGCCGGCCGCGCGTCCGCCCCGGTGACGACGCCGATTTCGGCCGCCTCCGCCAGTGTTTCGGGCGAGTCGGTCGCGATCGCTTCGACGATCGGCCCGTCGGCGGCCGCCGCATCGGCCGCGTCGGCCGCGCGCGTCGCCACGGCGGCGGGTGCCGCGCCTGCGTCGACGGACGCCGCCGTCGCGGCTATCGCGGAAGCTCCCCTGTCCGAGGGGGCCGCGGGCGTTCGCCTTGCGCGGACGTCCGACGTCGCCGCCCCGGGCACGGAGCCGGCCGCGGAGGAGGTCGGCACGGCCGGCCGGGCACCGACGGGCAGCATCGCGAACGATGGCACGGCTGTGGTGCAGGGCGACGCGGCCGACGGGCCCGCGGCGGTGCGGACGCGGACGTCCGAGCTCGCGGCTCCGGTCCCGGGCGTCGCGCAGCGCAAGGAAGATTCGGCCACGGCCGCACGGGCATCGACGGGTCTCGCCGCGAACGACGGCGCGGCTCGGGCGGAGGGCGTCGTGCCCGACGCTCTCGTGCCGGTGAGGACGTCGACGACCGGCGCGATCGCCGCCGATTCCGGATCCGATGCGTCCGCGTCCGCTTCGACGGGGCGGAACGCCTTCTTGCCGGTCACCGGTTCGGTGCAGCCTTCCGAGGGCGATGCGGCCGGGTCGGTGGCGACGGCGCGGGCCGATGCCGCCACGCCGACGGGCGCGGCGAGCGGGCTTGCCGCCGGCGCGACCTCCGCGCCCGCGACGACCTCGGCGATCACCACGGCTTCCGTCGCCGAGATGCTCGGTGCAGTTCCGACCTCGACCGGCGCGGCGCGCGCCGCCGCCCTGGTCGAACGGCAGGTGCGCGCGGCCGGCATCGCGACCGGTGGCGCACCGCTGCCGAGCGTCGCGATCGCGGCGGCGAGGCTGGCCGTGTCGAATGCCGGCGGTGGCGCGGGTGGCGTCGCTTCGGCTGCGCGCGATGCCGGGTCGGCGCCGCAGGTCTCGCCCGCCGCCGGGGCCGTGCCGAACCCGCCGGTTTCCGGCGAGGTCGCGCCGACGGCGGCACCGGCCGCCGCATCCGGCTCTGTCCCGACCGCGTCGTCCGGCGCGAGCGCCGCTGCTGCGGCGCGTCCGAGCGCTCCGCCTCCGCCGGTGTCGGGCGAGGTCGTGTCGACGGCGGCACCGGCCGCCGCGTCCGGCTCTGCCCCGACCGCGTCGACCGGCGCGAGCGCCGCTGCTGCGGCGGGCCCGAGCGCGCCGCGTTCGCCGGTGTCGGGCGAGGTCGTGTCGACGGCGGCATCGGCCGCCGCGCCCGCCGCCGCCCCGACCGTGTCGGCCGGCGCGAGCGCCGCCCCGGCCGCGGTTCCGGCGGACGCGCTCGCCACCGCCGTGGCGGTTCCGAACGTGCCGCCCGCGCCGATGTCTGGCGAGGGCGCCGCGACGGCGTCGACACCCGCCGACGTATCGTCCGCCGTGCCGGGTAGCTCGTCCACGACGACGGTCGATCCCGAGGTTCCGCCGGCCGGCCCCGGGCGGTCGACCGCGACCCCGTCGGCCGGCGCCGCCGCTCCGTCCGCGGCTCCCGCCGCGGCGGACGCCCCGGCCGCGCCGACTGCGCCGGTCGCTTCTCCGCGTTCCGATCCGGCCGTGGGCGCGGCGATCGCGGCGCGAACCGCCGCGGATGCGGCAACCGATCTCGTCTCCTCGCCGACGCCGCGGGTCGGGAGCGCCCGACCGGCGAATGTCGCGGCGCCCGCGCCGGCCGGTGCGCGAACTCCTGCGGACGCGCGCGGCGATGCCGGCACCGACACGATCGCCGCCCCGGCGGCGGACACGCCGTCGGCGCGGGCCGCGACCGTGGCCGTCGGGCTCGGCGCGGGCTCCTCCGCGCCCGCCACCGGATCGGCGGTCGGCAGTGCGGCCCCGGTTGCAACGCGCGGCGCCGAGGCGGGTCCGCCGACACCGTCGGCGTCGGCGGGCGCCGGCGCGGCCGTGTTCGCCCGGGGCATCGAGGACGCGGCGCGGCCGACACCGTCCACCTCCGTCGCCGCGGGCGCTGCCGCGACGCCGACCGCTTCGACCGCCGCCGCCGCGTCTCCGGCCGCCGCCGGTGCGACGGCCGTGGGATCCGCCACGACGACGACGACGACGCTCGCGGCCGCGGGCCCGGGCCCGTCCACGCGGGCTTCGACGGCTCCGGCCGCCGCCGTGACGACGGCTGCGACGTCCGCCACGGCGGCGACGAGTGCGTCCCCCGCCATCTCGGCTGCTCCGGCGGCCGCCGCGACCACGGGTGGGACGTCCACGACCGCGGCGACCATCGCTGCCGCGGCGTCGAACGTGTCGACGCCCGGTTCCGCTGCTCCGGGCGTTTCCACGGCTCGGCCCGCGTCGGCGTCCTCCTCGGCGGCAGGGGGCGGGCCCTCGGCCTCGCCTGCCGCGGCGTCGACGGACTCCGCCGCTTCCGACGCGTCGGCCCGGCCGGCCGCGACGCCGGCCGCTCCCGTGCTCGAGGTCCGGGCCGCTGCCGCCGTGGTCGAAGCCGATGCGCCCGCGGATCTGCCGCCCGTCGCACGGCCGGCCACGCCGGCCGTCGGCGGCGATGCCGGCGCGTCGGCCGACGGACGCACCGAGGCTGCGGCCGCGCCATCCGCCCGCGCTCCGGTCGCCGAAGCCGCCGACCGCGTCCTCCGCGACGCGCCGACGCGTGCCGCCGGATCCGCCGCCGACACGGACGTCGCCGCACCCGTCGGCGAACGGGCGACCGCCGCGACCGACGGTGTACGCGGTGCCCCGGCGCAGACCGCGAACCTTACGGATGCGGTCACGCCTTCCGCGCCGGCAATGGCTCCCGCCACGGCAACACCGGGCGCGACTCCGACCGTCGCCGGCGCGGTTCCGACGCCCGTGGCGGGCGCTCCGAGCGACACCGTGGCCACGTCGGAGCGGCCGTCCGCGGTCGACGCTGCGCCGGTCGCGCCGACCCCGACGACCGCACCGGGCCGGACTGCTCCGGCCGTGCCCACGCCGGCCGCGGTGCCGGTGGCGGGATCGAACGGCACCGCGCCGGCCCTTTCGGACGGCCAGGAAGGCGCCGCTTCGCCGCCGCCGGCCGCGGCCGGGGCGACGACCGACGGCCCGGTCGCGGATCGGGATGCCGGCGAGCGGCGCGGCGAGGCGCGCCGGGCGCAGGTCGCCGCCCCGGCGTCGGCCGAGCGGCCGGCGGCGCAGCCGTCGCAGCCCCGTCCGATCACGACCCCGGCCGAAGCGGCGGCGACGGTCGCCGCGGCGGTGCCGGCCGTCGCCGACACCGCGACCACCGAGACGACCACGGCCGCGGCGGGTGCCGGCGTCACCGGCGAGGCCGCCGCCGTGGCGGGACGACAGGCCGCGACCACGACCGCGCGGCCGTCGACGGCGACGACCGATACCGCTCAGCAGCGCTCCGCGGTGCTGCAGCGCCCGGGTGCGGCGCAGGCGATCGCCACGGAATTGCCGGCGATCGCGGTCAAGGCGGCGCAGGGCGTCAGCGCGGCGGCGTCGGCCTTCGCGGCCCGTCTGCGCGGCGAGCGCAAGGCCGAGGGCGAGGCCGCCGGCGACACGACCGCGGCGAATGCGCTGCCGCTGCCGGTGCAGCAGCCGACGGCGGCGGCCGTGCAGACCGCGGCGGCGACCGGCGGGCACTTCGTCGCCCGCCACGTGCCGGTGCACCGCGTCGGCGCCGAGATCGCAAAGGCGGCCGAGGCCGGCGGCGACAGCATCGAGATCAGCCTCGATCCGGTCGATCTCGGGCGGGTGGACGTGCGGCTCGAATTCGGCGACAAGGGTGAGGCGCGGGCGCATCTCGCCGTCGACCGCCCGGAGACCCTCGAACTGCTCACGCGTGACCAGCGACAGATCGAGCGCTCGCTCCGGGACGCCGGTTTCGACGCGCGGGACGGTGCCGTGTCGATGTCGTTGCGCCAGAACGGCGGCGACGGCAACGGGCAGGCCCAGCGTCAGTACCAGGCGTTCGAACAGTCCCGCGGCGCGGGCGGCGCGAGCCGTTCCAACGACGCGGACGTCGGTGCCGCCCCCGTGGCGGATGTTCATCGGCCGCGGCGCGACGCCCTGGTCGATCTGAGGCTCTGAGGAAGGACCAGTCGATGTCGGTCGCCAGCACCACCGCCCGCACCGTCGCCGCCGCCAGCACGGCCTCGACCAGCGCCACGTCGAGCACCTCGAGCACTTCGAGTTCCAGCGAGAGCTCGTCGTCGACCACCTCGGCGGCGACCAACAGCCTGTTCGCCAACTACGACATGTTCCTGAAGCTGTTGACCACGCAGCTCCAGGTGCAGAACCCGCTGGAGCCGATGGACGCCGAGAAGTTCACCGAACAGCTGGTGCAGTACTCGGCGGTCGAACAGCAGATGAAGACCAACGAGAACCTGCAGGCCATGCTGGCGACCATGGTGAGCAGCACCGCGCTCAGCCTCGTCAACTACATCGGCAAGACCGTGGAGGCGACCTCGGACACCACCCGCCTCGAGACCGACGGCACCGCGACCTGGAAGCTGACCGCCGGCGCCGAGGCCAAGGGCGCCAAGGTGACGATCCGCAACTCGGCCGGCGCGCTGATCTACTCGGGCAACAAGGACTTCGCCAAGGGCGAGAACACCTTCTCCTGGGACGGCAAGGGCAACGACGGCACCACGGCGCCGGCCGGCGACTACACCATCACCGTCGAGGGCACCGACGCCGACGGCAAGGCGGTGGCCTTCAGCACCAAGGTCAAGGGCGTGGTGGAGTCGATCGACACCTCCAACGCCGAGCCGTACCTCAAGGTCAACGGCGTGCTGGTGCCGCTGTCGCGCCTGATCTCGATCGGGTCGTCGTGACCGCGGGAAAGCCGACGGAGGGCCGCTACAACCTCTTCTAATTCTTACCGATTTGTTGCTACCCGATTAGGCCATTTTTAAAAGGACCGCGCTAGTCTCTCACACGAGGTCAGGTTTCCAGTGTGAGAGTACGATGACCGAACAGATGCGCCCGAGGGTGAAGTACGTGATCGGGCCGGACGGAAGTCCGCTCACGATCGCGGATCTGCCCCCCGAGGACACCAAGAGATGGGTTATCCGTCGCAAGGCAGAGGTCGTCGCCGCCGTCCGTGGCGGGCTCCTCTCCCTCGAGGAGGCCTGCAAACGCTACACCCTGACCACGGAGGAGTTCATCTCCTGGCAGCAGTCGATCGACCGTCACGGTCTGGCCGGACTGCGGGCCACGCGGGTGCAGCAATACCGCGGCTGACCATGCCGCCGACGGCCGGTTCCGACCGGCCCGAGACCAGCTTGCGAGAGGCCGGCCATCGCGCCGGCCTTTTCGCTTTTCGGACCGCTTCGGCGTGGTCGGCATCGTCCGGTCGGCAGTTTCTACCGGGTGCGCTGGCGTTTCGCTAACCACCAAACCGCGGAACTCCGGGCTTTCCCACAGGGCCTCTCCGGCCGTTAACAACTTGTTTACCAAGCCCGTGCGGAAATTCCTGCCGGGTCGGGGGTGCTTCGCCACCGACCCGACGGAACGTGGTCGGGTAGGACGGAGCGGTCGAGGGTGAACGGGGTCGCCTCCTTGCTGAAGTCACTGGGGCCGGGGCGGCTGGCGGCGATGGGCGCCGTGGCGCTCGGGCTGGTGGGCTTCTTCGCCTACATCATCCTGCGCTTCAACGAAGTGGCGCAGGTCCCGCTCTACACCGGCCTGACGATGGAGGACACCGCCGCCATCACCCAGGAGCTGGACGGCCAGAACGTCCAGTACACGCTGAAGGACAACGGCGCGATCATCCTGGTGCCGGACGCCGATGTGCTGAAGCTGCGCATGCAGCTCGCCGAACAGGGGCTGCCGGCCGGCGGTGGCGTCGGCTACGAGATCTTCGACAAGACCGACGCGCTCGGCACCACGTCCTTCGTGCAGTCGGTCAACGCGCTGCGCGCCCTCGAGGGCGAACTCGCACGCACCATCCGCACGATCCGCCGGGTCGATCAGGCGCGCGTCCACCTCGTGCTGCCCGAGAAGCAGCTGTTCCGCAAGGACGCCCAGAAGCCGACCGCCTCGATCGTGCTGAAGACCCGCGGCGAGCTCGACCCCGGCCAGATCCGCGCGATCCAGCACCTCGTCGCCTCCGCCGTGCCGGGGCTGGAGCCGAGCCGGATCTCGGTGGTCGACGAGACCGGCCGCCTGCTCGCCCAGGGCAGCGGCGAGGACGACACCGCCTACATGGCCTCCACCGTCGACGAGCGCGCGAGCTCGGTCCAGCGGCAGGTCGAGGAGCGCGTGCGCGACATCGTCGAGAGCGTGGTCGGCGCCGGCCGGGTCCGGGTCCGCGTCGCCGCCGAGCTCGACCTCAACCGGGTCACCCAGACCCAGGACACCTTCGATCCCAACGGGCAGGTCGTCCGCTCGACCCAGACCCGCGAGGACAAGTCGGCCTCCCAGGACAACCAGCCGAACGACCAGGTCACGGCGGGCAACCAGGTTCCGAACGCCAACGCCAACCAGAACGGCCAGGCCGCCGGCGCCCAGAGCAACCAGAACGCCGCGGCCACCGAGGAGACCGTCAACTACGAGATCTCCAAGACGACGCGGACCCAGGTCACCGAGATCGGCGGCATCAAGCGGCTGTCGGTGGCGGTGCTGGTCGACGGCCGCTACGCCACCGACGCGGCGGGCACCCAGACCTACACGCCGCGCCCGCAGCCCGAGCTCGACCAGATCTCCGCGCTGGTGCGCACCGCCATGGGCTTCGACCAGAACCGCGGCGACCAGCTGCAGGTCGTGAACCTGCAGTTCGCCGACGGTCCGGCCGTGCCGACCGACGCGGCGGCGACCGGCCTGTTCGACTTCACCAAGGACGACCTCGTTCGCTTCGCCGAGATGGGCGTCATGCTGGTGCTGACGCTCCTGGTGCTGCTGTTCGCGGTGCGTCCGCTGATCCGCCGCATCGTCGCGCCGGACCCGTCCGCCGAGGAGTCCGCGCAGGCGGCGGCGCAGGCGGTGATCGCCGGCACGCCGGGCTCGACCACCATCATCGTCGGCCCGAACGGCCAGCAGATCCCGGTGCAGATCGGCGCCGACGGCAAGCCGCTCCCGGTCCTGATCGACGGCACGACCGAGCAGCCCCAGGGCGGCGGCGTGCCGACCCGCCTCGAGGAGGCCCGCGCCGCCGGCGCCGCCCAGATGGACCAGCTCCGCCGCGTCGGCGACCTCGTCTCGGAGAACCCGAACGAAGCCGCGATCCTCATTCGTACCTGGCTCTCGGAGGCCGCGTAACCCATGGCAGTCAACGGCCCGCTCTCGGCCACGGCGATCGTCGCCAACGGCAACACGCTGACGATCTCGTCGGCGAGCGAGCAGCGCGCTCTCACCGGTGGCGAGAAGGCCGCGGTGATGATGCTCGCACTCGGCGACAAGTACGGCAGCCCGATCTGGAAGGAGCTCGACGAGATCGAGATCAAGCAGCTGTCGCAGGCGATGTCGAAGCTCGGCCCGATCACGCCGACCATGCTCGACGACCTGATGGTCGAGTTCGTCACCAAGGTGTCCTCGACCGGCGCCCTGATGGGCAACTACGACACCACCGAGCGCCTGCTGCTCGCCGTGTTGCCGCAGGACAAGGTCAACGCGATCATGGAGGAGATCCGTGGTCCGGCCGGCCGCAACATGTGGGAGAAGCTGTCGAACGTCCAGGAGGTGGTGCTCGCCAACTACCTGAAGAACGAGTACCCGCAGACCGTCGCCGTGGTGCTCTCGAAGATCAAGGCCGACCACGCCGCCCGCGTCCTCGCCAAGCTGCCGGAGGAGTTCGCGCTCGAGGTCGTCAACCGCATGCTGAAGATGGAGTCGGTGCAGAAGGACGTGCTCGACAAGGTCGAACAGACCCTGCGCGTCGAGTTCATGTCGAACCTCACCAACACCCAGCGCCGCGACGCCCACGAAATGATGGCGGAGATCTTCAACAACTTCGACCGCACCACCGAGGCCCGCTTCGTCACCGCGCTCGAGGAGAACAACCGCGAGGCGGCCGACCGCATCAAGGCGCTGATGTTCACCTTCGACGACCTCGGCAAGCTCGATCCGGGCGCGATCCAGACACTGCTGCGCAACGTCGAGAAGGACAAGCTGGCGCTGGCGCTCAAGGGTGCCAAGGACCAGGTCAAGGACCTGTTCTTCGGCAACATGTCGGCGCGCGCCTCGGCGATGCTGAAGGAGGACATGGAGGCGCTGGGTCCGGTGCGCCTGCGCGACGTCGACGAGGCGCAGGTCTACATGATCAACACAGCCAAGGACCTCGCCGCCAAGGGCGAGATCATGATCTCCAAGAACAAGGGCGAGGACGACCTCGTCGTCTGACGCTCCGTCCGCCGCAACAGCCGAGTCGCCGATGGCCGCCCCCGCCCGTTTCCTGTTCGACACCGACTTCGCCGCCCCGCCACCGCGGCCGGAGCCGGCCGCACCGGTCGTGCCCACGATCGAACTCCCGTTGCACGAGACGCTGCTCGCCGAGGCCGAGCGCCGCGGCCACGAACGCGGCCTCGCCGAGGGCCGCCAGGGCGCCGAGGCCAAGGCGGCCGGCCGTCTCGCCGACGAGGCGAGCCGTCTCGCTTCGGCGGCGCAGTCGATCCTCGCCGTGCTCGACGTCGAGCGCGAACGCATCGAGGCCGAGGCGGCCCGCCTCGC
This sequence comes from Oharaeibacter diazotrophicus, assembly GCF_004362745.1. Taxonomy (NCBI): domain Bacteria; kingdom Pseudomonadati; phylum Pseudomonadota; class Alphaproteobacteria; order Hyphomicrobiales; family Pleomorphomonadaceae; genus Oharaeibacter; species Oharaeibacter diazotrophicus. Next base: position 477,257 of record NZ_SNXY01000010.1, read on the forward strand.
CGTCGCGGTCGCCCGCAAGATCGCCGGCCGGCTCTACGACCTCCATCCGCGCGAGGCGATCCTCGCCGTGCTCGCCGACTCGCTCGGCCCGCTCGCCAAGGCGCCCCACCTCGTCGTGCGCCTCGCGACCGAGGACGCCGGCTCGATCCGCGACGCGCTGACCAAACTCGCCGCCGAGCGCGGCTTCGACGGCCGCCTCGTCGTGCTCGGCGAGGACGGCGTGCCGCGCGGCGACTGCCGCGTCGAGTGGGCCGACGGCGGCATCGTGCTCGACCGCGCCGCGGTCGAGGCCGCGATCGAGACCGCCCTCGACGCCCATCTCGGCGTCGTGCCCGCCGCGGGCGACCGGACCGGAGAGACGACATGAGCAACGGCAACGACCCGGGCGGCCTGCCGTTCGAGACCCACACCGCCGACCGCCGCCGCGGCGAGGACGAGGATCCGAACGCCTCCCACTCGGCCGCCGAACTCGAGGCGGTGTTCGACGTCCCCGTCCGCGTCTCGGCCGTGCTCGGCCGGGCCCGGATGAACGTGCACGACCTGCTGCGCCTCGCCCCCGGCGCGGTGCTTGAACTCGACCGCAAGGTCGGCGAGGCGATCGACATCTTCGTCAACGATCGGCTGGTTGCGCGCGGCGAGGTCGTCCTCGTCGAGGACAAGCTCGGCGTCACCATGACCGAGATCATCAAAGCGGAACGCTGAGGACCAACGCCATGCGCCTCCTGATCGTCGGCAGCCTCGGCGGCCAGCTCACCGCCGCCACCCGGATCGCCATGGACAAGGGCGCGTCGGTGGTCCACGCCGACACGCTCGAGACCGCGCTGCGCACGCTGCGCGCCGGCCGCGGCGCCGACCTCGTCATGGCCGACGTGGCGATCCCGATCGCCGCGCTGATCGCCGCCCTCGAGGCCGAGCGCATCCACGTGCCGGTGGTCGCCTGCGGCACCTCGACCGACGCCCGCGCCGCCGTCGGCGCGATCCGCGCCGGGGCCAAGGAATACATCCCGCTGCCGCCGGACGCCGAGCTGATCGCGGCCGTGCTCGCCGCCGTCTCCGCCGACAACCGCGACCTCGTGGTCCGCGACGAGGCGATGCTGGCGGTGGTCCGCCTCGCCGACCAGGTGGCGGCCTCGGAGGCCTCGATCCTGATCACCGGCGAGAGCGGCACCGGCAAGGAGGTGCTCGCCCGCCACGTCCACCGCCGCTCCAACCGCGCCGACCGGCCGTTCGTCTCGGTCAACTGCGCGGCGATTCCGGAGAACCTGCTCGAGAGCGAGCTGTTCGGCCACGAGAAGGGCGCCTTCACCGGCGCCGTCGCCCGGCGCGTCGGCAAGTTCGAGGAGGCCTCGGGCGGCACGCTGCTGCTCGACGAGATCTCGGAGATGGACGTGCGCCTGCAGGCCAAGCTGCTGCGCGCGATCCAGGAGCGGGTGATCGACCGCGTCGGCGGCGCCAAGCCGGTGCCGGTCGACATCCGCATCCTCGCGACGTCGAACCGCAATCTCGCCGACGCCGTGCGCGAGGGCTCGTTCCGCGAGGACCTGCTCTACCGGCTCAACGTCGTCAACCTGAAGATCCCGCCGCTGCGCGATCGCCCGGCCGACGTGATCGCCCTCGCCGAGCACTTCGGCCGCAAATACGCCGAGGTCAACGGCGTGCCGCACCGGCCGCTGTCGTCGGACGCCAAGCGCGAACTGATCGCCGCGCGCTGGCCCGGCAACGTGCGCGAGCTCGAGAACACCATGCACCGGGCGATCCTCTTGTCGTCCGGCGCCGAGATCGGCGTCGAGGCGATCCGCTCGCCGGACGGCGCCCGCTTCGAGGCCCGGGTCGAGAGCCGGCCCGCGGACGCCGCCGCCCGCGCCGCCCAGACCGCCGAGGCGGTGACGCGCGCGCTGGTCGGCCGCACCGTCGCCGACGTCGAGCGCGACCTCATCCTCGACACGCTCGACCACTGCCTCGGCAACCGCACCCACGCGGCCAAGATCCTCGGCATCTCGATCCGCACCCTGCGCAACAAGCTGAACGAATACTCCGCCGACGGCGTCGAGGTGCCCGAGCCCGGCACCGCGCGGATCGCCATGGCCTGAAACGGCGACGGGCGGCGCGGCTTTCGCCGCACCGCCCGTGCCGTGTCACGGTCGGGGGAAGAGCCCCCGCCGTGCGAGCGTGCCCGTCAACGGCACTCGGTCTGGTCGAGGCCGGCCATGGTCGAGGTGTCGCCGCCGGTCTGCTGGCTGGCGGCGTCCTGGCCGGAGGTGGCGAGATCGGACGACGGGCCGTTGGCGGCACCGCTGCCGGTCGTCGCGCCGGAGGCCGAACCCGTCGCGGCCATGTCGCCGACGCCGCCGGTCGCCATGTTCGAGCCCGTGCCCGTGGTCGAGGAGCCGCCGTCGGTGGCGGCCATGTCGCCGCTGCCGGTCGCGCCGGACGTTCCGGTGGCGCTGCCCGGCGACTGGGCGCTCTGCTGAGAACCGCCGGCGGCACCGGCAGCGCCGCTGCCGTAGGTCGTGGTGGTGCCGTCGGCACCCTGCTGGACCGCCGCGCCGGCGGTGTCGTTCTGCAGCGGCACGTTGGTGCCGTCCTTGGAGATGCCGCCCGAAGCGTCGGCGCCGCTCGCGATCGAGCCGGTGGTCTCGTTGGACGCCGAGGTGCCCGGCGGGCACGCGGCGAAGGCCGATCCGGCGCTGGCGGCGAGGGCGGTGGCGGCGAGCAGGAGCGTGAAGCGTTTCATCCCTGGTTCTCCTTGTCCACGTCGTTGGTGGGGTCCGGGTAACCAAGGGCGGCGCGTCGTGTTCCAAGGCCGGCGAGGCTTCGGAGAGATCCTGCGCGATCACCGTTCACGATGGTGACATTCACGGGCGAACCGCGGGTGACGGCTTGAGCGGAAACGGACGAGGCGCCCTCTCGCCGAGGACGCCTCCGATCGTGACAGGCAGGAAAGGGCCGGGCGCGGCCGGGTAGACCCGGGCGCGGGCCGAGCCGCGCGGCAGGAAGGACCCGGGTACGGCGGACCGTACCCGGGTGCGCCGTCAGGGCTTGCGCGGGTCGAAGGCGCCCGGGGTCACCGCCAGCGGCGGCGAGAAGCGGGCGGCGATCGCCGGCCAGGACACGAACTTGAAGTTCTGCTGCGGCGTTTCGCCGGAGAGACCGTCGAGATCGTCGTCGTAGCCGTCCTGGGTGACGAACAGGCCGCGCGGGAAGCCGGGCAGGGCGTTCGAGATCACCTCGGCGCCGTCGCTCTCCTGCACCGCGTCGATCCCGCCCTTGGCGGCGACGCGGTAGGAGCCGAGGAGCTTCGGCGTCGCCGTGCCCTTCAGGCCGAACACCGCGAAGCTGTCGTCGTAGGGCGCGTCGGCAGAGGGGTTGTCGCCGTGGGCGCCGCCCTGGCTCGAGGCCAGCAGGTAACCGGTGCCGTTGCGGCCGTAGTAAATGCAGAGGCCCTCGACGTCGCGTGCGATCACGCTGGTCGGCTCGTGGAAGCTGCTCTCGGTCGAGCCGCGGGTCTCGTAGACGAGCGTCGGAACCGCCTTGGCGCCCTTCTTCAGGTCGATCCGCCAGATCCCGACGTCCTCCTGGCCGGCGTAGAGGATGCCGTTGCGCTGGTCGACGACGAGGCCCTCGAACTGCGGGCTCCAGTCCTTCTTCGGGTCGTCGCTCTCCTCGCGCAGACTCTGACCGTCGTGGACGACCGGCACGCGGTAGTCGAAGAGGAACTTCGCGACGATCTTGCCGCCCTTCTGCGGCTCCAGCCGGAACACGCCGAGCCGCGGCTCGCCGCGCTGGGTCACGATCACCAGCGGCTTGCCGGTGGTCCGGTTCGACCACGTGGTCAGGCCGTAGGCGGTGTGCTGGTCGTCGAGCGGGTTGTCCTCGAGGCCGGTGCCGTCGGCGAGCGGGCGCTTCGGGAAGGCGCGGGCCGGATCGGCCGGCGTGACGTCGACCAGCGGTTCGGCCTTGCCCGGCGCGACCTGGTAGACGCGGATGCGGTCGAGCGCGCGGTCGCTGGCGACCACGACGTCGACGGTGCGGCCGTTCTTCAGCTTCACGCCGTAGGCGACGTCGACGTTGTTGATGCGCCCCTTGCCCTCGTCGGTCTTCTGCGGGTCGATCACCTGGATCCGCTTGCCGGAGAGGTCGTAGACGCGGATGCCGCCCTTCTTCACCGCTGTGGCGACGAAGCTGGCGTAGCGCGCGTTCGGGGCGACCCAAACGGCCGGATCGTCGGCGTCGGACTCGTAGTCGTTGTCCGGCAGCGGCGGGGTGGTCTCGAGCGTCGGCTTGACCTCGGCCACGACCGGGGCGCCGGCGAAGGCGGGAGCGGCGGAGGCGAGGAGCAGGGCGAGGAGGGCGGCGGTGCGCAAGGGCGTGGTCTCCGGGATGGGACGAGCCCGCGTAGCAGCGGCGCATGACAGCCGATTGAAGCGGGGACGGCGGCGCGGGCGGGGGCCGGGTTAACGGCTCGTTAACCATCCGCCCGGCAATTTCTGCCCAGCGCTTCGCGCCTCTCGCAGCAAGGGACGGATCACGGTGACAGACGTTCCGGACGGTGCCGGCACCGGCTCCTCGGTCCCCCTGGGGCTGAGGCTGCCGACCCTCGAGGAGTTGCGCGGCGCGCTGATGCGCGGCGACGTCGCCTTCGCGGTCGGCGTGATGGCGATCCTGGTCGTCCTGATCCTGCCGCTGCCGTCGATCCTGCTCGACTTCTTCCTGGCGGTCTCGATCATCTTCTCGATCCTGATCCTGATGACGGCGCTCTTCATCCAGGCGCCGCTGGAATTCTCCTCCTTCCCGACCGTGCTCCTGATCGCGACCATGCTGCGGCTCGCGCTCAACCTCGCCTCGACGCGGCTGATCCTCAGCCACGGCCACGAGGGTACGGCCGCCGCCGGCCACGTCATCCAGGCCTTCGGGAACTTCGTGATGGGCGGCAACTTCGTGATCGGCATCATCGTGTTCGCGATCCTGGTGATCGTGAACTTCGTGGTGATCACCAAGGGTTCGGGCCGCATCGCCGAGGTCGCGGCCCGCTTCACCCTCGACGCCATGCCGGGCAAGCAGATGGCGATCGACGCCGATCTCTCCGCCGGCCTGATCAAGGAGACCGAGGCGCGCGAGCGGCGCAAGAACCTCGAGCAGGAGAGCGCCTTCTTCGGCGCCATGGACGGCGCGTCGAAATTCGTGCGCGGCGACGCCGTCGCCGGCCTCCTGATCACCTTCATCAACGTGCTCGGCGGCATCGTCATCGGCACGCTGCAGATGGACCTGACCATCGCCGAGGCCGGCCACAGCTACACCATCCTCACCGTCGGCGACGGCCTCGTCAGCCAGATCCCGGCGCTGATCGTCTCGACCGCGGCCGGCCTGCTCGTCTCCAAGGCCGGCGTCTCCGGCGCCGCCGACAAGGCGCTGGTGACGCAGCTCTCGGGCTATCCGACCGCGCTCGGCATGTCGGCCGCGGCGATGGGCGTGCTGTCGATCCTGCCGGGCCTGCCGTTCCTGCCCTTCGCGACGCTCGCCGCCGGCGCCGGCGTGCTCGCCGTGGTGGCGCGGCGGCAGCTCGCCCAGAAGAAGGTGGTCGCGGCGATGGAGAAGGCGGCCGCCGACGCGCCGCCGCCGCCCCCCGCCGAGGAGCCGATCCAGACCGCGCTGAAGATGGACGACCTGCGCGTCGAGCTCGGCTACGGCCTGTTGCCGCTGATCAACCAGGAGAACGGCGGCGAGAAGCTGTCCGACCAGATCAAGGCGCTGCGCCGGCAGATCGCCTCGGAGATGGGCTTCGTGATGCCGCCGGTGCGCCTCCTCGACAACGTGCAGCTGCCGGCCAACGAATACGTCATCAAGATCAAGGAGGTGGACGCCGGCCGCGGCACGCTCTTCCCCAACCAGTTCATGGTGATGGACCCGATGGGCGGCAAGGTCGCCATCCCGGGCACCCAGACCACCGAGCCGACCTTCGGTCTGGCGGCGACCTGGGTCGAGGCGCGGCTGCGCGAGGAGGCGGCGATCCGCGGTTACACCGTGGTCGACCCGGCGACCGTGCTGTCGACGCACCTCTCCGAAACGCTCAAGAACAACATGCAGGAGATCCTGTCCTACGGCGACGTCAAGAAGCTGCTCGCCGACCTGCCGGCCGATCAGGCCAAGCTGGTCGACGACCTCGTCCCGGGCCAGATCACCATCTCCGGCATCCAGCGGGTGCTGCAGTCGCTGCTGGCCGAGCGCGTCTCGATCCGCGACCTCTCGACCATCATGGAAGGGCTCGCCGAGGCGGTCGGCCACAGCCGGTCGACCCAGATGCTGACCGAGCACGTCCGCGCCCGCCTCGCCCGCCAGATCTGCGCCGGCCACATCGCGCCCGGCGGCTACCTGCCGCTGGTGACGCTGTCGCCGGCCTGGGAACAGGCCTTCATCGAGGCGCTGGTCGGCGACGGCGAGGAGAAGCGGCTCGCCATGGCGCCCTCCAAGCTGCAGGAATTCGTCGTGCTGGTGCGCGACGGCTTCGAGGAATGCGCCCGCCGCGGCGAACTGCCGGTGCTGATGACCAGCCCGATGATCCGCCCCTACGTCCGCTCCATCGTCGAACGCTTCCGCGCGCACACCACGGTGATGAGCCAGGCCGAGGTGCACCCGCGCGTGCGGCTGAAGACGGTGTATTCGATCTGACGGGTGGGCGCGGCGGCTCGCCCCTTCGAGGGCGCGGAGTGCGGCCGCTGGCGATGGACCGTCGGATGGACCGAGCTATTTCCATGGCTTGGTCCGCGAAGGCGGACCATCCACGAGGTCCGGGGCGAGGCGGTGTCCTCGGCCTGTGCGGCCCCGTCGGGACGTGGATGGTCCGCCTCCGCGGACCAAGTCGACTTGGGGGCGGGGCACCGGGGACCGACCGGCCCTTGGCGACTGTCCGTGCTCCATGCCGTCGATGGGCCCGTTCACGCCGAGAGGTGCAGCAGCACCTCGCGCCGGTGCGGGCGGGCGCGGTGTTCGAACAGGTAGAGCCCCTGCCACGTGCCGAGGGCGAGGCGGCCGGCGGTGACCGGGATGCCGACCGAGACGGCGGTCAGCGCGGTCTTGACGTGCGCCGGCATGTCGTCGCGGCCCTCGAGGCGGTGGACGAGGTAGTGCATCGACGGGTCGTCGGCCGGCGGCACCAGCCGGTCGAGGAAGGCGAGGAGGTCGGTCCGGACGTCCGGATCGGCGTTCTCCTGGATCAGCACCGAGCAGGAGGTGTGGCGCACGAAGGCCGTCAGCAGGCCCTCCTCGACGGCGCAGGCCGCCACGAAGGCTTCGGCGCGCGCGGTGATCTCGTAGAGCCCGGGACCGCGGGTGTCGACGACGAGCAGGGTCTGCGGCATCGGGCGTCTCCTTCCCCGCGGTCTCACTCCCCGGCGTAGCGGCCCCATTTCAGGTAGGCGTCGGGCACGCAGCGGCGCGCCGCCTCCAGCATCGGCGCCGCCGCCGCCTTGGTGGGGAAGGGCACCATGTGCACCACCACCACGACGCCGGGCGAGAAGCCCTCGAACTTGGCGCTGAAGTCGCCGAAGGGATCGACGCCGCAGGTGCGGACGTGCGCGTCGAAGGCCGGATCGAACGGCGCCGACTCCCCGTCGGTCGCCCGCGCCGCCAGCACGATCCACCAGCCCTCGGACGGCAGCTCCTCGCCGCCCTCCTCCTGGGCGAGGGCGGGGGACGCCGCGAGCGTCAGGGCGAGTGCCGCGGCGGCGAGGGGAATGCGGAACGTCGATGCCATGGTCGTCTTCTCGGCCCCCGGGGCCGTGTCGGCCCCGCGCGGCAGGCTAGGGATCGCCCGCCGGGCCGTCAACGCGGCCGGCAACCCTAACGAGGGTTTAACCAATCCGGTCGACACTTCGGTGCCATGTCGAAGTTCAGTCGCGCGTCCGGCATCCTGGCCCTCTTCGTTCCCGCCGTCCTCTCGGGCTGCGGGTGGTTCGACTACGAGGATCGCGAGCCCTGGCGGGCGCAGGTGGAAGCCGCCTGCTTCGCCCGCAACCTCGTCAAGCTGTCGCCCCTGATCCAGGAGGTTGACGAGATCGAGGGCAAGGGCGTCTGCGGCCTCGACCGGCCGCTCAAGGTCGCCGCGCTCGAGGACGGCACGGTGCGGATCGGCGGGCGCGCGGTGGTGATGTCCTGCCCGATGACCGCGGCGCTGGAGCGCTGGGTCAAGGACAGCGTCATGCCGGCCGCCTACGCGCGCTACGGCGTGCCGGTCGTCGAGATCAAGACCTTCGGCACCTACAACTGCCGCACCCGCAACAACGTGCCCGGCGCGCGCCTCAGCGAGCACGCCTTCGCCAACGCCTTCGACTTCGCCGGCGCCGTGCTCGCCAACGGCTACACCGTGACGGTGAAGCGAGGCTGGCGCGGCGGCGAGGCCGACCGCGCCTTCCTGCGCCAGATCCACGTCGGCGCCTGCGGGCCGTTCAGCACCGTGCTCGGCCCGGGCTCGGACGGCAAGCACGAGGACCACCTTCACCTCGACCTCGCCCGTCACAACGCCAAGGGCACCTACCGCTACTGCCGGCCGAAGATCGACGCGCCGCCGCCGGCCTCCTATCCGCCGACCTTCCAGGTCGGACCGGACGGCGGCGTGCCGGTGGCGGCGGCCGATCCCGATCCCTGGCCGCGCACCCTGCCGGAGCCGACGCCGGCCGCCGCGGTGCCGCTGCCGCAGGCCTCGCCCGTGCCGCAGGCCTCGACCTATCCGCCGCAGACGGCGCCCACTCCGCCGGCGCCGGTGCAGCAGCCGCCGGGTTGCCCGCCGGGCTACGTCTGCACGCCGGTGACGCCGGACGCCGTCGGCCCGGCCGCGCTCGGCTGGTCACGGGGCGCCGACGCGGTCGACCCCGGCGTCACGGGATCGCTCGGCGAGCCCTATTCGGACGAGTGATCGCGCGCTTGCGGCGCCGCCGGCGCGTCAGCGCTCCGGCCAGCGCCAGACCGGGGCGTCGACGTCCGCGGCCGAGGTCTCGCCGAACGACTTTTCCAGCCGCAGTTCCACGGCGCCCGCCTCCGCCGCGAGGGCGGCGGCGAGCGCGTCGGCGTGGGTGACGACGACCACCTGGGAGCGCGTCGCGGCGGCCGCGAGCATGCGGGCGAGCGGGGCGATCAGGTCCGGGTGCAGGCTGGTCTCGGGTTCGTTCAGCACCATCAGTTCCGGCGGACGCGGCGTCGCGAGTGCCGCGGCGAGCAGCAGGTAGCGCAGCGTGCCGTCGGAGAGCTCGGCGGCGCGCAGCGGCCGGAGCAGGCCGTGCTGGCGCATCGTCGTCTCGAAGAAGCCGTCGGTGGAACTGATCTCGACGCGCGAGCCGGGGAAGGCGTCCGCGATGGCGGCGTCGAGACCGTCGGCGTCGCCGATCTCGCGGATGGTCTGCAGGGCGGCGGCGAGGTCGGCGCCGTCGGCGGCGAGCACGGGGGTGTGGGTGCCGACCTGCGGTCGCCGGCTCGGGGCGTCGCGGTCGGTGCGCAGGCTGTCGTAGAAGCGCCAGCCGCGCAGGCGTTCGCGCAGGGTGAGCAGCTCGAAGCCGTCGCGGCCGTCGGCGGCGTGGGTCAGCATGCTGTCGAGCGGGGAGAGGTGGTCGAAGGCGCGGCGCCAGCCGTGGTCGTCGCCGCGCAGCAGCACCGCCGGGCCGCGCCGCTCGGCGATCGCGTTGCTCCGGCCGAGCCGCTCGCCGACCCAGAGCGTCTCGGCCTTGACGACGGGGTCGAGGTCGAAGGCGGACTTGTCGGGCACGGGATAGCCGAGGTCGATGGCGTAGCCGTAGTCCGATCCGGCGAAGCCGAGCCGGAGCGACACCGGCCCGCGGCGGACCTGGCCCTCGACCGGAACCTCGCCGCGCCGCATCCGCCTGGTCACCTGCTCGGGTCCCGCCCACAGCGCCGCCGGCAGGCCGCCCTCGAGCGCGAGCGACTGCACGACGCGGCCCTGGCCGACGTCGGCGAGGAGGCGCAGCGCCCGGTAGAGGCTGGACTTGCCGCTGCCGTTGGCGCCGGTGACCACGGTGGGCGAGCCGAGCGGCACCACGAGGTCGCGCAGCGAACGGTAGCCGGAGATGGCGACGGTACGGATCATCGCTCGCAAGCTAGCGGAGGGCTGCGGCGCGGAAAAGCGCGGGCGCGATCGCCGCGGGGGCTCGCCGCGGCGCGACCCGGCGCCATCTTCTCGGGTTCGGCCGGCCTCTTCGCGGTTTGGCCAATGTGCAAAGCCCCGGGCGCTGGTATCCTCGGGGCGTCGACTTCGTGAGGTCCCGCCTTGAGCAGCGGCACGCCGCCCGATCATTCGCCCGCGCGGGGCCGTCGCCCATGACGGCCGCCGGCATCCGTGACCTCGTGGATGGCCACGGGGTGTTCTTCGTCGACCAGTTCGGCGTCCTCCACGACGGCCACGAGCCCTATCCAGGCGCCGTCGACGCGCTGGCGCGGCTGAAGGCGGCGGGGCGGCGGGTCGTGATCCTCTCCAATTCCGGCCGGACCGGCGGCTACAACGCCGCCCGGCTGGCGGAACTGGGCTTTCCCGCCGGGCTCTACGACCGCGTCGTCACCTCCGGCGACGTCGCCTTCGCCTGGCTGGCGGCGCCGGGCGCGCCGGTGACGCCGGGGCCGGCGACGCGCTGCCTGACCATCTCCGGCGTCGGCGACCGCAACCTCGCCGGCGCGCTCGCCTTCTCCGAGGCCGAGACCGGCGCCGACGCCGACTTCGTGGTGATCGCCGGCAGCCGCGGCGACGTGGTGCCGCTCTCGACCTACCGCGAGATCCTGGAACCCGCCGCCCGCCGCGGCGTGCCGGCGGTGTGCACCAACCCGGACATGGTGATGCTGACCCGCGGCGGCACCAGCTTCGCGGCGGGCCGCATCGCCGCGCTCTACGCCGAACTCGGCGGGCCGGTCTCCTACGTCGGCAAACCCTACCCGGACATGTACGCCTTCGCGGCGCGGGCGGCGGCGGTGGAGGATCCGGCCACGGTGGTCTGCGTCGGCGACAGCATCGAGCACGACATCGTCGGCGCCAAGCGCTTCGGCGCCGCGGCGGTGCTGGTGCGCACCGGCGTGCTCGCCACCCTCGACGACGCCGCCATCGCCGCCGAGGCGCGCCGCCACGGCGTCGTCCCCGACCTGGTGCTGCCGCGCTTCTCCTGGTGAGGAACCGCGCGTTCGCGCGCGACGTTGGCCCTCCTCCAGGAGGAGACGACCATGAGCGAACGCGAGAAGCCCGGCGAGGGCGGTTCCTTCCACGGCCCCGAGGACCCGGACGGCCGCCACGAGAAGGCGCGGGAAGAGGCCGCGGAACGCGAGGAGACCGCGCGCGAGGACTTGCCGTCGGCCGGTCCCCACGCCGAGGAGCACCTGACCGACCACGGCAAGACCCCCGGCACCGGCGCACTGCCGGACACGGGCTCCAACGACGAGATCGACCCGGGCGCCGGCTGACGGCGCCCGGTCGGTTCGGCCGGACGGGCTCGGCCGGTCCGGCCGTTCTTTCGGACGGGCCTCGGCCCGTCCACTTCCTCTTTCGGACGGGCTTCAGCCCGTCCAGCCGAGGCCGCCGGCGATGCAGTTCATCGACAGGAGCAGCGGCGCGAGGATCGCCTCGCGGGCCGGGCCGTCGGAGGCGGCGCGGTACTCGCCGAGCAGTTGGACCTGCCAGCGGTTGCCGCGGTCGATCAACGGCTTGACGTGGTCGTGGCGGCGGCGGAAGGCCGGGAAACGGACCGAGAGTTCCGAGCCGCCGGTCACCTTCAGCACCTCTTCCACCGTGACCGCGTATTCCTGGCGGACCATGCCGAAGATGCGCTCGCGCGCCTCGGCGTCCGGCACCAGAGCCGCATAGGCGGCGGCGATCTCCATGTCGGCGATCGTCAGCGTCTTCTCGACCTCGTCGATGACGAGGCGGAAGAAGCGGTTCTGGGCGTACATCTCGGCGAGCAGGCGCCGTCCGTCGTCGCCCATCACTTTGACGTAGGAGCGCATCGCCGTGCCCATGCCGTACCAGCCGGTGACGAGGTGGCGGTTTTGGCTCCAGGCGAACACCCATGGGATGGCGCGCAGGTCGGCGAGGGCGCGGGCGCCGAAGCGGCGGGCCGGGCGCGAGCCGAGCTTGAGGTGGGCGAGCTCCTCGACCGGGCTGGCGGCGTTGAAATAGTCGATCAGGCCGGGCTGTTCGATCAGTCGGCGGTAGGAGGCGAGCGAGAGGCCGGACAGTGCCTCCAGTGCGTCTTCGTGCTCGGGCACCGGCTTCAAGGCGGCCTCGCCGGGCGACTTCAGCGTGTGGGCGACCACGCTCGCGGCCAGCAGCTCGAGCTGATAGAGCGCCGTGCCCTTGTTGGCGTACTTGGACGAGACCACCTCGCCCTGCTCGGTCAGCCGCAACCGGCCGCCGACGGTGCCGGCGGGCTGGGCGGCGATGGCGCGGCCGGTGGGGGCGCCGCCGCGCGAGACCGAGCCGCCGCGGCCGTGGAAGAACGAGATCCTGACCTTGCGGCGCCGGCCGACCTCGGCGAGGCGCTTCTGCGCCTTGGCGAGTTCCCAGTTGGAGCAGAGGAAGCCGCCGTCCTTGTTGCTGTCGGAGTAGCCGAGCATGATCTCCTGCACGGAGCCGCGCTCGCGCATCATCCGGCGCACCACCGGCTGCTCGAACAGGTCGAGCATGATCGGCTCGGCGGCGACGAGGTCGTCGATGGTCTCGAACAGCGGGATCACCGGCGGCATCGGATGGAACCGGCCCTCCTCTTCGGGGATCAGACCGGCGTATTTGGCGATGAGGTAGACGGCGAGGAGATCGGCCGCCGAGGTGGTCATCGACAGGATGATCGAGCCGACCGCGGTCGGGTCCGGGCCGTCGCGGCTGTCGCGGACGACGGCGAAGGTGGCGAGCGTCTCGGCCGCCTCCTCGGGCAGGTCGGCCGGGATCTCAGGGACCGGGCGGATCAGCTCGCGGTCGATCATCGCGCGCCAAGCCGGGGTGTTCACCTCGGGGATCGCGACGCCCGGGTGGATGCGCTGCCAGATCGCGGCGACGGTGCGGTTGATGACCGTCGAGTTCTGGCGGATGTCGAGGGCGGCGGTGCGGAAGCCGAAGATCTCGACCTCCCAGCGCACCGGCCGCACTCGCGCCGCGGCGAGCTCGGCGGCACCGACCGCGACCAGCGCGCGCTCGGCGACGGCGAGCTGGCGGGCGAGGTCGTTCGGCGTCAGGTAGGGCTTCGCCTTGCTGGCGGGATCGCCGGCGGTCGCCTTCACGCGCTCCAGCACGGCGACGAAATACTGCCGGAAGATCTCGCCCGGGTTGCGCGCGACGATGTCGGCGGCCTGACCGGAGGCGTGCAGGGCGTCGGCGAGCGGCTTGGCGAAGTCGTCGGGCACGCCGACCACCGCCGCGGAGATCGAGAGGTGGCGGATCAGGTCGGTGACGCGCTGCTCGAGCCGCGACAGGGCGGCCTTGCGGTATTCGCCGAGCGCCCAGCGCGTCACCGGCGCGGTGACGAAGGGGTTGCCGTCGCGGTCGCCGGCGATCCAGGTCGACCAGCGCAGGATCGGCGGCACGGCGATGTCGTCGTCGGGATAGTGGCGGCGCAGCGCCGCCGCGAGCGCCTCGATCACCTCGGGGGTGCGCAGGTAGAGCGTCTCGTGGAAGAAGTGCAGGCCCCAGGCGACCTCCTGCTCGACGGTCGGCTTCTCGAGGCGGAGCTCGCCGGTCATCCACAGGAGGTCGATCTCCGAGCGCAGCGACCGTCGCAGCGCCTCGCGCTCGCGCGGGGTCCAGCGCACGGACTCGAGCTCGACCAGCAGGCGGTAGATCCGGCGGTGGATCTCGAGCACCGTGACGCGCTTGGCCTCGGTCGGGTGGGCGGTGATGGTCGGCACCACCTCCATGCCGGCGAGCGCCTCGCGCAGCTCGTCCGCCTCGACGCCGGCGCGGGCGACGCCGGCGACCACGTTGGAGAAGGAGCCGGCGATGCTGTCGGGGCCGTTGGAGGTCTCGAGGCGCCGGCGGGCGCGCATCGCCACGTTCTCCTCGGCGATCGAGAGCAGCTGGAACCAGATGCCGGTCATCTGCAGGGCCGGCACGCGCAGCTCGTCCGGGATCTCGCCTGAGCGGTCGGGGTCGAACAGCACGCCGGTCAGGCCGGGCTGGCGGATCCGGATGACGTCGGCGAGCAGCTCGAACAGCAGCTCGAACACCTCCGTGAACTCGTCGCCGTGCTCGCCGGCCGGAAAGGCCGCCTGGGTGGAGAACGTCTCGGCATTCATCACGGGTCTGGCCCCATCCGTTCGCGGCCGCCCGTGGTGGCGGGCCGCCGTCGGGCGCGCCTTCCCGGCGCGTCGCTCCGTGCGAACCAAGCGCGCCGCGGCGGCGGCGGACAAGACGACACGGCGTCGCCCTCGGCCGCCGCGGCGACGCCGGCAAGTGTTCGCCCGAGGAACGTTTGCGCGAAGACGCTGGCCGGAAGCGCGGAAAACCGCGGAAAAACCGGTGCCGCCGCCACCTGCTCCACCCGGACGGTCGCCAAGTCTCACTTTTTGTGCGGTCGCACTTCAGAAAATCCGTGTTGCCAGCGCCCGGCATCCCGGGCGTCGCCGCGGGCGGTCCGATCACGACCGCGTGTCGGCGGGGGCGCGGGGGTTGGCCGTGCCGGCCGGCTCCTGTAGGAAGGGCGGGCCGCCGGGGGGCGGCCGCCATCGACCGTCGCGCCGCACCGGCCGGCGGGCCATCCCTTCATAGCCCCGCCGGGGCCCGTCGCCCGCGCGCCCGCCGCGCGAGACACCGGATTCGCCATGACCACCGCACCCGCCCCGTCCGCGGCGCGCTTCCAGTTGCACTTCGCGGAATTCGTCGCCCTCGTCGCCTTCATGATGGGGCTGACCGCGCTCGGCATCGACACGCTGCTGCCGGCCTTCCCGATGATCGCCGCGGAGTTCCACGTCGCCACCGAGAACGACCTGCAGCTGCTCGTCTACGTCTACATGATCGGCTTCGCGGTGACGCAGCTCGCCTACGGCCCGGTCTCCGACATGGTCGGGCGGCGCCCGGTGATGATCGTCGGCATGCTGCTGTTCGCGGTCGGCGGCGTCGCCGCCATGCTGGCGCACAGCTTCACCGCCCTGATCGCCGCCCGCCTCGTGCAGGGCATGGGCGCGGCGGCGGCGCGCGTGCTCGCGGTCTCGATCGTGCGCGACCGCTTCTCCGGGCGCGACATGGCGCGGGTGATGTCGCTGACCATGATGGTGTTCATCACCATCCCCGTGCTCGCGCCCGCCTTCGGCAGCCTCGTGCTGCTGTTCGGCGGCTGGCGCTTCCTGTTCGGCGTGATGTTTGCGCTGGTGCTCGCGGTGCTCGCCTGGTTCACGCTCCGCATGCCCGAGACGCTGCACCCGGAATACCGGATGCCATTGTCCTGGCGGCGGATCGAGGAGGGGGTGCTCGCCTGCGTGCGCAACCGCGCCGCCGCCGGCTATTCCACCGCCATGGGCCTGATGTCGGGCTGCCTGATGGGCTACGTCGGCTCGGCGCAGCAGATCTTCGGCGCCGACGTCTACGCCCTCGGCGCGTGGTTCCCGCTCGCCTTCGGCCTCGTCGCCTGCGTGATGGGCGTCGGCGCCTTCGTCAACTCGCGCCTCGTCGCCCGCCACGGCATGCGGCGGATGGCGCACACGGCGCTGGTCGGCTACGTCGCGGTCGCGCTCTTGCAGCTCGCCGTCTCGTTCGCCTACGGCGGCCATCCGCCGCTGGTGGTGTTCGGGCTGATCCTCGCCGCCAACAACTTCCTGTTCAGCCTGACGGTGCCGAACTTCAACGCCATGTCGATGGAGCCGCTCGGCGCGATCGCCGGGACGGCGTCGTCGCTGATCGGCTTCTACACCACGCTGATGGGCGCCCTGCTCGGCCTCGCGATCGGTCAGGCCTTCGACGGCACCGTGCTGCCGCTCGGCGCCGGCTTCGTGGTCTATTCGGTGCTGTCGCTGGCGGTGGTGCTGTGGGCCGAGAAAGGCCGGCTGTTCCAGGCCCAGCACGCCGCCCCGCGGCACTGACCCTCGACGCGACGCGCGGGCGACGCCTCCCGCGTCTGGCGGTGCGGCGGCGGACGTGGTCTGATCCGGACATGCTCCGGATCCTCGCCTCGCTCGCCGTCCTCCTCGCCGCCGCCCTGCCGGCCTCCGCCCTCGACCGTGCCGCCGCGACGGCGGCCTTCCGCGCCTTCCTCGACGACACGGTGCGCCCCGCCGCCCGCGCGGCCGGGGTCTCGTCCGAGACCTTCGCGGCGGCGACCGACGGCCTGACGCCGGACTTCGACCTGCCCGACCTCTCCGCGCCCGGCACGCCGCCGCGCGCCGACGGCGGCGCCTTCCAGGCGGAGTTCACCGGTCCGGCCGCCTATCTCGCGGAGAAGAAGCTCGCCGCGCTCGTCGCCGGTGCGCGCAAGCGGGCGAAGACCCACGCGGCGACGCTGGCGGCGGTCGAGAAGGCGACGGGTGTTCCCCGCGGCGTGATCCTGGCGATCTGGGGCAAGGAATCCGCCTTCGGCACCGCCGCGATGCCCAAGGAGGCGGTGCGCACGCTGGCGACCCAGGCCTTCATGGGCGCGCGCCGCGACATCTTCCTGCCCGAGCTGGTGGCGGCGCTGCTGATCCTGCAGGAGGAGCCGGTCGGCGAGCACGACATGCGCTCGTCCTGGGCCGGCGCCATGGGCCAGCCGCAGTTCCTGCCCTCGAAGTTCCGCGCCTACGCCGTCGACTTCGACCGCGACGGCCGCCGCGACATCTGGGGCTCGGTGCCGGACGTGCTCGGCTCGATCGGCAATTTCCTCCGTGCCCACGGCTGGGCGCCGGGCGTGCCCTGGGGCGTCGAGGTGCGGCTGCCGGCGTCGGTGTCCTGCACAGTGGAGGGCCCGGACCAGGGCCGACCGGTGGCGGACTGGGCCGCCGACGGCGTCGTCACCACGGCGGGACGTCCGCCGACCGCGAAGGACGTCGGGCCGACCGGGCACCTCCTGATGCCGGCGGGCCGGCTCGGTCCGGCCTTTCTGGTCTCTGGGAATTTCTACGTCCTCAAGGACTACAACGAATCCGACGTCTACGCCCTGCTGGTCGGCCTCGTCGGTGACCGGGTCCGGGCCGACGGGCGCCTCGAGGGTGGGTTCGCGAAACTGCCGGCCTTCACCCGCGGCGACGTCCGCAATCTCCAGCGCCGGCTGGAGCGGCTCGGCCACGACGTCGGCGGCGCCGACGGTCTGGTCGGGTTCCGTACCCGTGTCGCGATCGGCCGCGAGGAGGAGAAGCGCGGCCACGCGGCGACGTGCTTCCCCGGTGCCGCGGCGTTCGCGGAGATCGGGAAGTGAAAGGGGGCAGTCGGCAGTAGGCAGCAGGCAGTAGGGCTTCGGCAGTCGGCAGTCGGCAGTCGGCAGTCGGCAGTTGGCAGTCGGTTGGCGGGGGCGGGGCCCTCGGGGTCCCGCCGCCCTGCCGGGCAACAGGGTCGGGCTCGCGTCAGCGGCCCGGCTTGCTGTGGGTCCGGGCGGCCTGCTCGGCGCGGAGATCTTCGCGCGCCTGTTCGAGGTCGACTTCGCCGGGCCCGCTGAGCGACTGGCCCCAGGTGCCCCACGTGCCGCCGTAGCCGTCCTTGCGGGGATGGGAATAGCCCTCGCGCGAGGCGGTGAAGCCGGCGAGGTGGTCGGTGTGTCCTTCGTCGCGGTCCCGGCCCGGGACCGTGCGGCTCTTCTCGTCCGCCATGATCGTCTCCTCAGGTCTGTCGAGGCCGGCGGACCACTCGGTCTGCGCCGCGCCTCGGCAAGACAACGGATGGACCGGGGGCGGGTTCCGACACGCGGCGTTCACGGCTGCGTCACAGGCGGAGCCCCGGCAGGCCGTCGCGGCCGTGCGGCGCGTCGAGGTCGAGCACCGGGCCGAGCGGGACGATGGCGGTCGGGTTGATGGTGCGGTGGCTCTCGTAATAGTGGCCCTTGATATGGTCGAAGTGCACGATCGGGCGGATCGCCGGGTGCTGGTAGATCTCCCGCACGTAGCCGGAGAGGGCCGGATAGTCGGCGATGCGACGGAGGTTGCACTTGAAGTGGCCGACGTAGACCGCGTCGAAGCGGATCAGTGTCGTGAACAGGCGAACGTCCGCTTCGGTGAAGCGGTCGCCGACGAGCCAGCGCCGGGTCGAGAGCCGCGCCTCCAGCCAGTCGAGCGTCTCGAACAGCGGGCGGACCGCCTCCTCGTAGGCGGCCTGGGTGGTGGCGAAGCCGGCCTTGTAGACGCCGTTGTTGACGCTGTCGTAGACGCGCGCGTTGACCGCGTCGATCTCGGCACGCAGGTGCTCCGGCGAGTAGTCGCCCGGGAGGGCGCCGAGGTCGTCGAAGGCGCCGTTCAGCATCCGGATGATCTCGGAGGACTCGTTGTTGACGATGGTCCCGTCCGAGAGGTCGTAGAGCACCGGCACGGTGACGCGGCCGGTGTAGGTCGGATCGGCCCGGGTGTAGACCTCGTGGAGCCGGGTCACGCCCGGGATCGGCGGCGGCACCACGCCGGGGCCGGGCTCGAAGGTCCAGCCTTCCTCCAGCATGCGCCAGTGCACCACGGCGAGCGGAATGTGATCCTCGAGGCCCTTGAGGGCGCGCAGGATCAGCGTACGATGGGCCCACGGACAGGCGTGGGAAACGATCAGAAGGTACCGGCCGCGTTCGGCCGGAACGCCGGGTCTGCCGTCCGGTGCGACAGCGTTCCCCCTCGTCGTCCAGCGGCGGAAGACCGAGGTGGAGCGCACGAAACGGCCGCCGCTTGCGGCGGTGTCGTACCAGCGGTCCGTCCAGACCCCGTCGACCAACATACCCATGGTGTCGTTCCCTCGTCCCTGTCCGTCGCGGCCCGCCGCGGCGCTTCCATGCGTCCGTCGGACCCCGCGTCGGAGGAAGATCGTGCCCCCGGCCCATCCGTGGCGAACCATCGCGCGGACCGGGGCGTTCCGGCAACAGCCGACAGAGGAGGCCAGGATGGGAAGCAGCCGCCCGAACAAGAACATTGTCGTGATCGAGCCCGACAAGGACACCCGCGACCTCTCCGCCGTGCTGTTCGAGGAGGCCGATCTCGGCGTCGTCGAGTGCGCGACGTGGCGCGACGGCCTCGCTGCGCTCGAGCGCGCCGGCCCCTCGGTCGCCATGGTGTTCGCCGACGTCGAAGCCGACGGCGACGGCCGCCGGCTCGCCGCCGAGCTGAACCGGCGCTGGCCGGAGGTGCGGCTGGTGCTGACCGGCCGCCGCGGCGCCCGCACCGACCTGCCGCCCGGCTCGCGCTACATGCCGAAGCCGTGGCGCCCGCTCGAGGTGCTGATCGCCGCCGAGACCGCCGCCGGCCTGCGCGCCTGAGGATCGCCGTCCCGTGGGCGAGCTTCGCCCCGGATCCGCCCGAGCGGATCCGGGACGGCTCCGATTTGCCCGCCGCCGCCACCTCGGCGATACTGCCGCGGGCGGTCTCACTTTCGCCGTGCCGGGCACGCAAGGAAGGGCCGCGTCAGGTTTGGCAAGAGGATCGCCGGTGGCCCGGGAGAGTGCGCTCACGCGTCTGGTGAAGGGGATCCGGCGCGAGCCCCGGGACGTCAGGGCCGACCTCGCGGTATTCCCGCCGGTCGACGCGCAGGCGCTCGCGGCCGACATGAAGCTCGACCGGCTCGCCCATCAGCGCGGCGCCGCCGGCGAGCCGCCGGCCGACGCCGTCGGCCCCGACGAGGTCGAGATCCGCATCGCCGAGCGGGTCGAGGACGAGCGCCGGCGCGGCCACGGCATTCTGCTGGAACAGTTGCGCGTCGCCGACGAGCGGCTCGCGAATCTCGACTTCGAGGGCCGCTTCGCCGAGATCCGGCAGGCGGCGCCGGCGGCGCTGTCGGAGTTCCGCGCCGAGGCCGCCACCGGGCGCGACGAGCTCAACTCGCTGCGCCGCAAGCTGCGCGAGCACGAGGACGCCAAGGCCGCCTTCAAGCGCGAGCACCGTCTGACCCGGCCGCCGCATCCGCCGACCACCGGCGCGCAGACGCTGAAATACGGCCTCGTCGCCGTGCTCCTGGTGGTTGAGACGCTGGTCAACGGCAGCTTCCTCGCCAAGGGCAGCGAACTCGGCCTGCTCGGCGGCACCACCGAGGCCCTGGCCTTCTCGATGCTGAACGTGGTCGGCAGCTTCCTGTTCGGCCGGCTCGGCCATCCGCAGCTGATCCACCGCGGCGTCTTCCACAAGCTGGTCGGGCTCGTCTCGCTGACCGCATGGCTCGCCGCGGCGGTGGCGCTGAACCTCGCACTGGCGCACTACCGCGAAGTCGCCGGCGAGACGCTGGCCGAAGGCGGCGGTGCGGTGATCCAGCGGCTCGCGACCGACCCGGCCGGCCTGAACGACCTCAAGTCCTGGCTGTTCTTCGCGATCGGCTTCCTGTTCTCGGCCGTCGCCTACATCGACGGCTACGCCACCGTCGACCCCTATCCCGGTTTCGGCGACATCCAGCGCCGGCTCGACGCCACCCACGAAGCCTACATCGGCCGCAAGCAGGACCTGATCGACCGCCTGCTCGAGGTGCGCGACGACTATGTCCAGAGCCTCGAGGACGCCAACCGCGACCTCTCGATCCGCCGCGCCGAATACGACCAGATCCTCGCCACCCGCGCCCGGCTGGTGCGCCTGTTCGACCAGCACCAGGGTCACCTGCAACAGGTCTACGCCCGCCTGCTCGCGCTCTACCGCGAGCCGAACCGGCGCGCCCGCGCGACGCCGGCGCCGGCGGGCTTCGCCGAGGTGCCGGTGCTGGCGCGGCTCGCGGTCGAGGACGAGGTGCCCGACATTTCCGCCGAGGCGGCGGCGATCCGCGCCCGCGTTTCCGAGGCGCAGGCGCTGCTGGTCGAGGAGGTCGCGGCGATCCACCGCGAGTTCGACGCCGCGGTCGCCGGCTACCACCAGATCGACGACGTCGTCGGGGAGGGCCGCGATGGCGCGGCGGCGTAGGCGCCGCGGCGGCGGCGAGGGCCCGAAGATCGCCGCCGGTCTGGCGCTGGCGCTGCTGGCGGCCGGCGCCCTCGGCGCCCTGTTCTATCTCCGCGAGACGACGGTCCCGCCGCCGGTGCTCGACGCCGAAACGCTCTGCCCGGTCGACGGCCCGACCGCGCTGACGGTGGTGCTGCTCGACGGCTCCGACGCCCTGCCCGACGCCGGCCAGCGCCAGGTCACCACCGCGCTGATCGACCTCGCCGACGCGCTGCCGGTGGGCGGCCTCCTGGAACTGAGGTTGCTCGATCCGGCCGATCCCGGCGGGCGGGTGCTGTTCTCGCGCTGCAATCCCGGCAGCGGCGAGGGCCTGTCGGAATGGACAGC
The DNA here is from genome assembly GCF_004362745.1 of Oharaeibacter diazotrophicus. Taxonomy (NCBI): domain Bacteria; kingdom Pseudomonadati; phylum Pseudomonadota; class Alphaproteobacteria; order Hyphomicrobiales; family Pleomorphomonadaceae; genus Oharaeibacter; species Oharaeibacter diazotrophicus. The sequence goes on from NZ_SNXY01000010.1 coordinate 498,614, forward strand.
CAATCCCGCGGCGGCGCGCAAGCGCTGGCTCGCCGCGTTCCGGGGACCGGTCGGCACCGTAGTGGCGGGCGGCCTGCCGCAGCTTCCCGCCGAGACCAGCCCGATCATGGCGGCGATCCAGCGCATCGCGGTCGACCGCTTCGACGGCCGGGCGCGCGAGGGCGTGCCGAAGCGGCTGGTGATCGTCTCGGACATGATGGAGAACACGAGCGACTATTCGCAGTACCGCGGCGACGCCAGCCTGGAGCGCTGGCGCGCGAGCCCGGCGTCTCGGCGCTACGCCACCGACCTCGAGGGCGCCGACGTCACGCTCTACTACGTCGACCGCCTCGCCGGCCGGCCGTTCGGCAGCGCCGACCATCTCAGGTTCTGGGCGTCCTGGGTCGAGGAGAACGGCGGCCGCCTCGCCGAGGCGGTCAAGCTGCAGGGGGCCGGGTGATGGCGCGCCGGCGCGACACCGGGCGCGGCGTCACGACCGGCGGCCTCGCCGACGCGGTGGTGTTCCTCGTCTTCGTGGCGGTGGGCGCCGCCTACGTGATCTGGTCGAAGCTCTCCGGTCTGCCGCCGGCGGCGGTGACCATGGTGCCGGTCTCGATCATGCTGGTCTACGCCGCGGTCGTGGTGTTCATCCGCAGCCTGCGTCTCGCCGAGGACCAGAGCGGCGACAATCTCTACTACATGGGCTTCCTGTTCACGCTGACCTCGCTGGCGGTCTCGCTCTGGCAGTTCGACGCCGGCGGTCCGCCCGAGGACATCGTGCGCAACTTCGGGATCGCGATCGGCTCGACCATCGCCGGCATCGCGCTGCGTATCTTCATGAACCAGCTGCGCCGCGACCCGCACGACGTCGAGCGCGGCGCCCGCTACGAACTCGCCGACGCCTCGCGCCGGGTCCGCCGCGAACTCGACGCCACGGTGGTCGAACTCAACCAGTTCCGCCGCGCCACCCAGCAGATCGCCGAGGAGAGCTGGTCGGACGTGCGCGCCCAGATCGAGACCACGTCGGCGCGCATCCTCGGGGCGGTCGAAGCGGTGACCGAGCGCTCCACCGCCCCGATCGAGGCGGCCGGGCGCGCCTCCGGCGAGAGCCTCGGGGCGATGTCGCGCACGGTGCTGGCCTCGCTGAAGGAGACCGCCGACGCCCTCGCCGGCGAGAGCGCCGCGCTCGCCCGCCGTGCCGAGGCCTCGGTCGAGGCGGCGTCGGAGCGGATGACGGCGTCGCTGGAGGCGGCGGCGGCGCGGCTGTCGCGGGAATCGCAGCACCTGTCCGGGCAGACGGCGGCGCTGTCGGCGTCGATCGAGGCGCTGTCGCGGTCGCTGCGCGACGTGGCCGTGCCGGAGGGCGCGACGGCGGTGCCGGCGGCGGTGGAGATCGCGGCGGCGGTGCGCGAGATCGGCGCGGCGCTGGAGCGGCACGGGCAGCGGCTCGACGCGCTCGTCGCGGCGCTGCCGCCGGCCGTGGAGACGGCCGCGCCGGTCGCGGAGGAGATCGCGCCGGGCGAGGAACCGCCGCCGCCCGCGCCGCGGACCAGGGAGGGGGCGTGATGGCCGACGTCGCGCGCGACCGCCGTGCCGACCGCCGCGGGCTGGTGCTCGGTCTGACCATGGCCGAGATCATGCTGCTGCTGGTGTTCTGCCTGCTGATCGCGCTGGCGGCGCTGCTCCAGCGCGAGCGAGCGGCCACCACCGCCGCCGAGAAGCGCGTCGCCGAACTCGAACGGGCCGAGGCCGGCAGCCGCGACCTGCTCGCCCGCCTCGGCGGCACCGAGGCGTTGGCGAACCGGCTCGGGCCGGTCGCGCCCGGTGCGGCCGATCCGGCACGGCCGAGCGCCGCCGCGATCGACGACGCCTGGACCCGCCTCGTCGCCGGTGCCGGCCTCGCGTCGCGGCTCGCCGAGGCCGGCGTCGACCCGGCCGACCTCGAGCGGCGCGACGTCGCCGCCGACCTCGCGCTGGCCGACGCCGCCCGCGCGGTGGTGGCGGCGGCCGGCGAGCCGCCCCCGGACGCTGCGGGCGCGCGCGTCGCGCTCGATCGCGCGCTCGACCGGCTCGGCGCGGCCGAGGCGCGCGGCGACGCGCTCGCCCGCGAGGTCGCCGCGCTGTCGGCCCGGGCGGGACGGCCGGTCGACCTGCCGCCGATCCTGATGCTGCGCGAGGACGCCGGCTTCCGCTTCGGCAGCGGCAGCGCCGTGCCGTCGGCGCGGGCGAGCGAGAAGCTGCGCACCGAGACGATCGCCACCCTGCGCGACCTCGTCGACCGCTACGACGTCGACGTCGTCGAGGTGATCGGCCACACCGACGACCAGCCGGTCGGCACCACCCACGTCTCCAACCTCGACCAGAACCTCGTCGGCGTCGTCGGCGGCAGGCCGATCGAGACGCTGTCGGCCGCCGACAACGCCGGGCTCGGCCTCGCCCGCGCCGTCTCGGTGGCGCGGATCCTGAAGTCCGATCCGCGGCTCGCCGGCGTCGAGATCCTGCCGCTGTCGGCGGCGCAACTGGTCGGCACCGACGGCCGTCTCACCGCCGGCGGCGGCGGTGCCGAGCCCGAACGCCGGCGCATCGAGATCCGGCTCCGCCGTTCGGTCGACCGCCGCGAGGCATCCGACGCGGGCCGGTGACCGTCCGCGCCGATGCCGTCACCTCGCCGCGAGGTTCGCCGACCCCAGGAGGTGGGGGCGCCGAGCTGTTTTCCCAGGTTGCCGAAAGATCGCCATTTGTGCTCATCGGCGTGACGCCATGAAGAACGAGCCGCAAACGTGTCACGCACAAATACCGTGGCCGACAAGGCTCCATTAAGTTTCCGCTGACAGCGTCGACGAGCGCGGTTCCCATCGCATCGGCAGTCGGTCGATGTACACTGCTAAGGTATCGGAATGCCGACCGTCGTCATCGTCGATGACCAGATCACCAATCAGAAGATCTTCTCGCGCATGGCCGAGGCGATCGAGGATGGCCTCGACGTCGTAACCTTCGGCGATCCCGCGGCGGCACTGGACTGGCTCAACCAAAACGTGCCGGACCTGATCGTTACAGACTATCAGATGCCGGCGATGAACGGTGCCGCCTTCATCCGGCGGATCCGCGCGGACCGCCGCCTCGCCGACGTGCCGGTGGTGGTGATCACGGTGTTCGAGGAGCGCTCGTTCCGCCTCAACGCCCTCGACGCCGGCGCGACCGACTTCCTGCAGAGCCCGGTCGACCACCGCGAGTTCGTCACGCGCGCGCGCAACCTCCTGAAGCTCCGGCGCCAGCAGCTCGAGCTCGCCGGCCGGGCCGACACGCTGGAGCGCCGGCTGGTGCGCAGCGAGAAGACGCTGGAGCGCGCCATCCGCGATTCCAGCGAGCGGCTGGCGCAGGTGATCGACGCGGTGCCGACGCTGATCTGCGCCACCGACGTCAAGGGCCGCATCCTGTTCGCCAACGCCTATCTCGCCCGCTTCCTCGGGCTCGATCCGGCCTCGATGGTGCGGCGGCCGATGCGCGAGGTGCTCGGCGAGGAGACCGGCTCGGCGGCCGAGGCGCTCGACGCCGCGGTGATCGAGAAGGGCGAGGCGATCGGCAACATCGAGTGGGAGCTGTCCGACCCGAGCGGCGGGCGGCACTGGTTCGTGGTGGCCAAGACGCCGCTGCGCGACGCCTTCGACCGCACCATCGGCGTGGTGACGACGGCCCTCGACATCACCGACCGCAAGGCGACCGAGACCCACCTGCACTACATCGCCCACAACGACGCCCTGACCGGCCTGCCGAACCGCACGGCGCTGATCGCGCGCCTGCGCATGGAGGTGGCGCGCGGCCGGCGCGGCGAGCGCAGCTTCGCGCTCCACCTGATCGACCTCGACGACTTCAAGGCCGTCAACGACGCCCACGGCCACGCCGTCGGCGATCGGTTGCTGGTGCGGGCCGCGGAGCGGATGCGCCACCTCGTCGACGACGGCGCCTTCGTCTCGCGCCTCGGCGGCGACGAGTTCGCGGTGGTGCAGGCCAACGTCGGCTGCACCGAGGAGGTCGCCGAGATGGCGACCCGGATCTGCCGCCTGTTCGACGAGCCGTTCACGCTGACGCCGGGCCCGGTGCAGACCTCCGCCAGCGTCGGCACGGCGATCCACCCGACCGACGGCACCGATCCCGAAGAGCTGTTCCGCTACGCCGACCTCGCGATGTACCGCGCCAAGGAGAGCGGCGGGGCGCAGTTCCGCTTCTACGCCGCCGACATGAAGCTCCGGGCCCAGCAGACCGCGACGCTCGACGCCGAACTCCGCCACGCGGTCGAGAACGACGAGTTCGAGCTGCACTACCAGCCGCAGGTCGACGCCGAGAGCCACCGCGTCGTCGGCGTCGAGGCGCTGATCCGCTGGCGCCTCGCCGACGGCAGCCTGCGCGGGCCGGGTGCGTTCCTGCAGCGCGCCGAGGCGATCGGGCTGATGCTGCCGATCAACACGGCGGTGCTCGAGAAGGCCTGCCGCCAGCAGGCGGCCTGGCGCGACGCCGGCCTGCCGCTGCGCGTCAGCGTCAACCTGTCGCCGGTGCAGTTCCGAGGCGGCGCGCTGCCGCTCCAGGTCGCGCGCATCCTCGCCGAGACCGGCGCCGACGCCGGCCTGCTCGACCTCGAGCTGACCGAGACGACGATGATGGAGGACCTCGCCGTCGTCGCCGACCAGCTCGCCGAGATCCGCGCCCTCGGGGTCTCGATCTCGATCGACGACTTCGGCACCGGCTTCTCCTCGCTGTCCTACGTCAAGCGCTTCCCGGCCGACCGGCTGAAGATCGACCAGAGCTTCGTGCGCGACGTGCTGAAGAACCCCGCCGACGCCGCGATCGTGCGCACGGTGGTGACGCTCGGCGCCAGTTTCGGCATGACCGTGGTCGCCGAGGGCGTCGAGACCGCCCGGCAGGCGGTGTTCCTCGCCGAGGCCGGCTGCGCCGAACTCCAGGGCTACCACTTCGGCCGGCCGATGCCGGCCGACGACATCGAGCGCCTCGTCGCGGCGCGCGCGCAGCGCCAGCGCGCCGGGGGCAAGCGGTGAGCGGCGGTCCGATCGGGCGCCTCCTCGGCGGGCTCCAGCGCCGGCTCGCCGCCACGCGCCGGCTGCTCCGGGCCCGGCCGGACAGCGAACACGAGATGACCGCGAACCGGCTGATCTTCGCCGCGCTCGTCGTGCTGACCCTCGGCGGCGCCGCCTTCGCCGGTAGCACCGAGTCCGCGGCGATCCTGGCGCTGTCGGCGCCGGTCTTCGCGGTCTACTTCGTCGTCGCGCTCGCGATCTTCGCCCACATCCTCGTCCGGCCCGGCGTGAACGTGCGCCGGCGCGTGCTGGCGATGGTGTGCGACTTCGCGATGATCTCCTTCGCCGCCTTTGCCTGCGGGCCGGCGAGCGGCTTCTTCTACCCGCTGTTCCTCTGGACGGTGTTCGGCAACGGCTTCCGCTTCGGCGTGCCCTATCTCTACGGCGCGATGGCGGTGGCGCTCGCCGGCTTCGTCGCCGTGCTAGGCTTCGGCGGCTTCTGGCGCGACCACGTCGGCTTCGCCGTCGCCCTGCTGGTCGGGCTGGTGCTGCTGCCGATGTACGCCGCGGTGCTGATCCGCAAGCTCTCCGAGGCCAAGAAGAACGCCGAGGAGGCGAGCCGGGCCAAGAGCCTGTTCCTGGCCTCGGTCAGCCACGAGCTGCGCACGCCGCTGAACGCCATCATCGGCTTCTCCGACCTGCTGTCGCGCCGCCCGCTCGGCCGGCAGGAGGCCGAGATGGTCGGCACGATCGCGGTGTCCGGCCGCTCGCTGCTCGCCTTGATCAACGGCCTGCTGGACTTCAGCCGGCTCGAGGCGGGGCGGATGCCCTCGCACCGGGTCGACTTCGACCTGTTCGCCCTGATCGGCCGCGTCGAGGCGATGATGTCGATGGAGGCGCGGCGCAAACGGCTGAGGCTCGCCGTCCACGTCGGTGCCGGCGTGCCCGCCCGCGTCCACGGCGACGAGCGCCACCTCGAGGAGGTGCTGGTCAACCTCGTCTCCAACGCCGTCAAGTTCACCGAGGCCGGCCGGGTCTCGATCGACGTCGACCGGGTCGAGGGTGACGACACGGTGCTGCGCCTGCGCTTCGCCGTCACCGACACCGGCATCGGCATCGCCCCCGAGGCGCAGGCGCGGGTGTTCGAGAGCTTCACCCAGGCCGACGAGACCATCATCGACCGCTTCGGCGGCACCGGCCTCGGCCTCTCCATCGTCCGTCAGCTCGTCGACCTGATGGGCGGGCGGGTGACGCTGCGCTCGGTGCTCGGCGAGGGCAGCTGCTTCGCCTTCGACGCCCTGTTCGCACCGGTCGAGGCGGTGGCGGGCGAAGCTGCCGACGTCGCCGTCCTGCTCGTGAGCGCCGACGCCGGCCTCGCCGCCGACGTCGCCGCCGCCTTCCCCGACGCCGCGGTGGTCGCGGACACGGCGGGCGCCTCGCGCCACCTCGCCGAGCCGGACCGTCCGGTCGACCTCGTGCTGATCGACGAGGCCGCCGCCGGACCGGACGCCGCGCGGATGCTGGCGGTGGTCGAGGCGACGCTGGTGTCGGTCGCCGGCCCCGGCGGCGACGAGCGCGGCTGGCGCGACGTGGTTTCCATGCGGCTGCGCCGGCCGCTCGCGCCGCGCGATCTCGCGACCGCGTCCGCCTTTGCCCTCCGCCTCGGTGGCGCCGAACCGGACCGCCCGGTCGCGGCCGTGCCCGACGACCACGGCCTCAAGCCGCTCCGGGTGCTGATCGCCGAGGACAACCGCACCAACCAGATGGTACTCGCCAAGCTGCTCGAGACCGCCGGCCACGCCTCGGTGGCGGTCGACGACGGCGAGCAGGCGGTCGAGGCGCTGAAGGACGGCGGCTACGACCTCGTGCTGATGGACATCAACATGCCGGTGATGAACGGCATCGAGGCGACCAAGCTCTACCGCTTCATGGCGCTCGGCCGGCCGCGGATCCCGATCGTGGCACTGACCGCCGACGCGACGCCGGAGGCGCGGGCGCGCTGCCTCGAGGCCGGCATGGACGCCTGCGTCACCAAGCCGATCGACGTCGACCGCCTGCTCGGCGTAATGGCGAGCGTGCTCGCCGGCGAGGCCGCGCCCGCCGAGGACGCCCGCGCGCTGCAGGGGCGGATCGCGGCGGCGGCCGCCCCCGGCGGCATCCTCGACACCGAGAAGCTCGACGACCTCGAGCGGCTCGGCGGCAAGGCCTTCCTCGACGAACTGGTCGAACAGTTCCTGGTCGAGTCCGACCGGCTCGCCGGCGACGTCGCCGACGCGGTCGCCGACGAGGACGTCGCCGCTTTCCGCGACGCCGCCCACGCGCTCAGGAGCAGCGCCGCCAACGTCGGCGCCCGCGCGGTGTTCGACCTCTGCCTGTCCTGGCGCCAAGCCGGCCACGAGGACCTCGCGCGCGACGGCGAACGCCGCGTCCGTGCCCTCGGCGACGCGCTCGCCGAGGCCCGCGACGCCCTCGGCGCCCATCTCGCGCCGGAGGAGACGCGCCGCGCCGCCCGGCGCTGAGGCAAACGCGCACCCGACATCGCAGCCGGCTCGTGGGCCGACGGTGTCGCGTTGCGCCGATAAATCGGTGTCACTCATAGTGACGCCGATTGACTGATCCCAGATTTGGTGACACAAGCAGTGTCATCGAATTTGGAAGGCCTGCCATGCCCGGCACCACGCGAGCCTACAACAGCCCTCTGCGCGAACAGAACGCGCAGCAGACGCGCGAATCGATCCTCGCGGCGCTCCATGCGCTGATGGGCGACGCCGGTGCGCCCGACGAGATCGGCATGGAGGCGATCGCGCAGAAGGCCGGCGTGCAGCGGCGCACGATCTTTCGTCACTTCGCCAACCGCGAGGACCTGCTCCGCGCCTTCTGGCCGTGGCTCAACGCGAGGATAGGCGCATCCCCGGCCCCGCGAAGCGTGCGCGACGTGGTCGACGGCCCGCGCGAAGCCTTCCCGCGCTTCGATGCGCACGAGGCGGCGATGCGTGCCGCGCTCCACTCGCGCACCGGACGCGAGATGCGCATGGATACCGTCACCGGACGACGTGCGCTGTTCGCCGGCGCGTTGGAGCCCGTCCTCTCCCAGCTTCCGCCGGAGACCGCCCGCAAGGTCGAGGCTCTGGCGCACCTGCTCTTCTCGGCTTCCGCTTGGGAGACCCTGAAAGACTACGGCGGTCTCACCGGTGCCCAGGCCGGCGAGACCGCATCCTGGGCGCTCGAGTTGATCCTGTCCGCGGTCGACCCGGGCCGTGAAAAGGCGGACGTCCCATCGCGAACCAAGGAGAAAGAGCGATGAGCCTCGACGTCATCCCCGCGAACGGAGGAGAGACCCTGTGGGTCGTCGCCGACCGTATCCGCTTCCTCGGCGGCCTGCCGGGCTCGAACCTCGAACTGCTCGACATCGAGGTGCCCCCGGGGTCCGGCACGCCGCCCCACACCCATCTCTCGCCGGAGATGTTCCATGTTCTCGAGGGCGAACTGACCATCCGCGAGTTCGGCGCCGGAAGCGCGCCGCGGATCGTGTCGGCCGGGCCGGGCACGGCGGTGCGGATTCCCTCGATGCTGCCGCACAACTATTCCAACGACAGCGGCGCGCCGGTCCGCATGCTGGTGCTGATCGACAGGACGATGATCGACTTCTTCCGCGACATCGGCGCACCGGAACCGCAGCGCGAACCCGACTTCGCGAAGTTCGGCGCGGCCATGCAGCGCCACGGCATCGAGCCGCTCACCATGGCCGCGTGAAGCGTCCGCGGTGAAATGACCGGTTTGCGGCGGCACCGCCGCTGCCGCCGGTCGAGCCGGTCGAGCACGCCCGTCGGCGCGATCGCGATTCCTCGGTCGCCCCGGCCGAACGAGTTGGACGCCGGGCTCGCCCGGCGTCCCTGCCTCAGCTCGCGGTGGTCTTCTGCAGCCGGCGCCCCTGGGCCTGCTGCAGGTGCTCCATACGCCGGAGGTCGGCCGGCGCCAGCCGCATGATGGCGTCGACCCAGAGGTCGGTGACGTCGCGCAGTTCGGCGAGCGAGATCGGGGCGACGCGCTGGCGCACCTTGTAGAGCGTCGAGCGCACCACGTGGCTCTGGCGGTCGCGCAGGTAGGCCGAGACGGCGGCCTCGCCGGCGCCGTCGTCGACGACCTCGTCGACGATGCCCATCGCGTGCATCTCCTCGGCCGTGTAGATCCGGCCCGACAGGATCATGCGCTCGGCCCGCGCCGCGTCGAGACGGCGGGCGAGGAAGGAATAGGCGCCCATGCCGGGGAAGGAGTTGAACAGGATCTCCGGCAGGCCTAGCTTCACCGAGCGCTCGGCGATCAGCACGTTGCAGCACAGCGCCCCCTCGAAGCCGCCGCCGAGCGCGTCGCCCTGGAGCAGGCCGACGCTGACGATGCCGGAATCGAAGCCGATCGCGATGTGGTAGACCGCGTCGACGCAGTCGAAGGCGTAGCGGCGCACGGCGGTGCGGTCGCCGGCGCGGATCGCGCGCGTCAGGAAGGCGAGGTCGCCGCCCATGTTGTAGATGCCGGGGATGCGCGAGCCCTGGACGTAGTAGCGGATCAGCGGCTCCTCGCCCGGCGGCTGCGACGCCATCAGACCCTGGATGGCGCGGTGGAGCTGGATCAGCTCGCGCACCATGCCCGGCGTGAAGCTCGGCGGTCCGGCCGGGCGCATGTGGCACCACAGCGCGCGGGTGTTGGGGTCGAGCCGGACGTCGAGTTCCTGGTAGCTGCGCGACAGGAAACGGGTGAGCTCGTCGACCGCCCCGGGGGCGGTCGCGGTCCAGATCGGGTCGGGCCGGCGCTCGTCGGAACGCGGGCGCGGAAGCTCGCGCTCGGTCGCGGCGGCGGCCGTCCGCTGCCCGATCGGGGCGTCGAACGTGCGTGCGTCGGTCATCGTCGTCCTCGTGCCGCGGGCGATGGGGGGAACCGCCCGTCGGTCCACTCTCGCCGACGGTTAAGGAAGTCTTAAAGTCCGATTATCAGGCATGGAGAAACAGGGTTAACGGAGCCTTTACGGCGCGTTTCTCCGCTGGAAGATCGGAATATCCGACCATGTCGCGCCACCTGAGGACGCGGAACGTCCGACTGCCCTCATGGACGGGAGGGCGGACCGAAGAGGGGGCGGTAGCTCGGCCGCGAGTGTCGTTCGCAGAAAGTGCGGGAAAGGTCCGGCCGGCATGCCCGGCGGACGCGTGATCCGGGCCGTGCCGGCGGTCTCTGCCCTGAAGTTGTGCACGCTTTTCATCGCGCGATGCGGCGGAGTCGAAGTCAACTTGACACCCTGGTTGCCAGTACGACATCCTGAGTGTCGTCATGCCGACGCTTCCCGACACCGACCCGCTCGCACGCCCGACACCGGCCACGGCCGCCGCGCTCAACGTCGTGGCGGGGCTGGTGCCGTCGCTCGCCCGCCGTCTCGCCGCGGCCGGTGCGCGCGATCACGCCGACGATCGGCCGACCGCCGCGACGCTGCGGCTGCTCGAAAGGCTCTACGGCACGGCCGGCCAATCGGTGCCGGCGTTGGCGCGGGCCATGGGCACGTCACGCCAGTTCGTGCAGCGCGTCGTCGACGACGCGGTCGCGCGCGATCTGGTCGCGCGCGCGCCGAACCCCGCGCACCGTCGTTCGCCGCTCATGCGGCTGACGGAGCGCGGGCGCCAGGCGGTGGAGGCGGTATTGTCGTCGGAGACGGCGGTGCTGGCCGCCGCCGCGCGCGGGCTGTCGGCAGACGACGTCGAGGCCGCCGTCCGGGTGCTGGAGGCGCTGACGGCGGCCTATGGCGCGCCGCCGGCGGGGCGTCAGGACAGGTAGCCCATCAGCCAGAGGATCAGGATGATCGGCAGCGGAATGCCGACGAGCCAGAGAAGAGCGCCGCGGAACATGGGGTTTGTCCTCCCGAGGTTTCTGTCCGGGGGAGGAAGTCGGCGGCGGCGGTCGAGGTTCCCGTCGCGGCCGTGGTTCAGGCGAGCGCGCACACGCCCGCGATCCAGGTCGAGCGGACCCGGAGGTCGTCGCCGAGGTGGACGAGGTCGGCGGCGAGACCCGCGGCGATCCGGCCGCGGACGTCGTCGATACCGAGGAACATGGCCGGGTAGAGCGAGGCCATGCGCAGCGCCTCGTCGACGGGAACGCCGAGATTCTCGACCGTCCAGCGGACCGATGCGGCCATGTCGATGTCGGAGCCGGCGAGCGTGCCGTCGGCGAGTTCGAGCCGCCCGCCCGCGCGGCGGACGGGGCGCCCCGCCAGCACGAAGCCGTCGCCTTCGGCGCCGACCGTCGACATCGCGTCGGTGACGAGGAAGCAGCGGCCGGGGCCGCGCTTGGCGCGGATCGCGGCGGCGAGCGTGACGGGGTGGACGTGGTGGCCGTCGGCGATGACGCCGCACCAGAGCGCCCCGGCGTCGAGCGCGGCGCCGACCATGCCCGGCTCGCGGTTCTGCATCTGGCTCATGGCGTTGAAGAGGTGGGTGGCGCCGCGCGCGCCGGCGTCGATCGCCGCGCGGGCGGCGTCGTGGCGGGCGTCGGTGTGGCCGAGGGAGACGATCACGCCGGCGTCGGCGAGCCGGCGGATCAGCGCCGGGGGCGCCTGTTCGACCGCGAGCGTGACCACGAGCGTGCCGATCGCCTCGCGGGCGGCGATCATCTGGTCGACGTCTGCCTCGGTCAGCGGCCGCATCAGTTCGGCGAGATGGGCGCCCTTGCGCGCGGGGGCGAGGTGCGGGCCCTCGAGGTGCAGGCCGATCACGCCGGGTTCGGTCGCGACCGCGAGACCGGCGGCGGCGATCGCCGCGGCGGTGACGGCCGGCGTCGCGGTGATCAGCGTCGGCAGGAGGCCGGTGGTGCCGAAGCGGCGGTGCGCGGCGGCGATCGCGCCCATGGCCGCCGGGGTCGGGTCGTCGTTCAGCATCACGCCGCCGCCGCCGTTGACCTGGGCGTCGACGAAGCCGGCGGTGACGATGCCGCCGCCGAGGTCGACGACGGTCGCCTCCGCCGGCACCGCGTCGGCGGGGACGACGGCGAGGATCGTGGCGCCGTCGAGGAGCACCGCGGCGCCGTGGCGGCGGCGGTCGCCGTCGAAGACGACGGCGCCGGTGAGGGCGACGAGGGCCATCAGCGGGTCTCCGTGACCTTGGCGAGGTTGGCGGGCCGGTCGGGGTCGAAACCGCGGGCACGCGAGACGGTCTCGGCGAAGCGGTAGAACGACACCGCGGCGGCGATCGGGTCGAGGAGGCCGTGGCCGGTGGGGGCGGTCGGCAGGCGCCGGCCCGGCACGTCGAAGGCGGCGGCGGTGAAGACCTCGCCGCCGGTGCGGCCGAGACGTTCGAGCGCGGCGACGTTGGCGGCGCGAGCGGCGTCGTCCGGCACCACGGCGAGCACCGGGAAGCGATCCTCGACGAGGCGGAGCGGGCCGTGCATCACCTCGGCCGAGGAGAAGGCCTCGGCGTGGATCGCCGCGGTCTCCTTGCACTTCAGCGCCATCTCCTGGGCGATCGGGAAGCCCGGGCCGCGGCCGACCACGTAGAGCGAACCGGCCGTCCGGAAGGTCTCGAGCGCCGGCGACCAGTCGCAGGCGAGCGCGGCGGCGAGCGCCTCGGGCAGGCGGGGGAGGGCGGCGGCGAGGGCGGCCTCGCCGCTCCAGGCCGAGACCAGCGCGGCGGCGGCGGCGGCGGCGGCGACGAAGGACTTGGTGGCGGCGACGCTGGTCTCGGGGCCGGCGTGGAGGGGCACGCAGACGTCGGCCTCGGCGGCGAGCGGGCTGTCGGCGACGTTGACGAAGGCGACGGTGAGCGCGCCGGCGTGCCGGGCGGCGGCCTGCAGCGCCACGATGTCCGGGCTGCGGCCGGACTGCGAAATCGACACCAGCACCCCGCCGGCCATCGACAGCCGCGCGCCGTAGACCGAGGCCACCGACGGGCCGATCGAGGCGACCGGCACGCCGAGGCCGATCTCGACGGCGTATTTCAGGTAACCGGCGGCGTGGTCGGACGAGCCGCGGGCGCAGGTGGCGATCACCGGCGGGCGGAGGGCCGACAGGCGCCGGCCGAGCCGGGCGAGGCTGTCGCCCTCGCGCTCGAACAGGCGCGCGACGGCGTCGGGCGCCTCCGCGGTCTCGCGGGCCATGGCGGTGGTGGCGTCGGACAAGGTCAGGCTCCGATGTCGAGTTCGGCGACGAAGTCGTAGGCGTCGCCGCGAAAGAAGGACCGGGTGAATTCCGCCGCACGGCCGTCGGCGAGGCGGGCGACGCGCTCGATCCTGAGCGCCGCGGCGCCGACGGGAACCTCGAGCAGGGCGGCCTCGGCGGCGGCGAGGTTGCAGGCGGCGAGCCGTTGGGTCGCCCGCACCACCCGGATGCCGCGCGCCTCCAGGACGGCGTAGAGCGACAGCCCGACCGCGGCCGGGTCGGGCAGGTGGACGGCGGGCACGCTCGCCGCCTCGATCGCCATCGGCACGCCGTCGGCGAGGCGCAGGCGCGCGATCCGGGAGACCCGTTCGTCCGGGCCGAGGTCGAGCACGGCCGCCTCCTCGGGCGTCGGCGGCGCGACCGTGGCCGACAGCACCCGGACGTCCGGCACGTAGCCGCGGGTGCGGAGGTCCTCGGTGAAGGAGGTCAGGCGCGTCAGCGGCTGCTCGACCTTGCGCGGCGGCTGGGCGACGTAGGTGCCCGAGCCGCGGCGCTGGACCAGGAGGCCGGCCGCGACCAGACCGGCGAGCGCCTTGCGCACGGTGACGCGGGAGATGCCGAGTTCGGCGGCGAGCTCGCGTTCGGCCGGCAGCGCGTCGCCGGGCGCCAGCGTGCCGGCGGCGACGGCGTCGCGGATCGCGCCCTCGAGGCGCAGGTAGAGCGGGGCCGGATCGTCGCCGCCGAACCGGCTCGGAGCGAGGATGGCGGAAAGGCCGTTCACCGGGCGGACCCGAGGCCGGCGAGCGCCAACGCGCCGTCGAGGGCGTCGCCGTCGGGCTCGACCAGGACAGCGTCGAACCGGGCCGGCAGGTGCGGCCGGGTCGGGGCGGCGAGGCCGCCCATCAGCGCGATCCGGCCGGCGCCGAGTTCGACCAGCCGGTCGAGGAGGGCCGCGACCTCGTCGACGTGGTCCGCGAGCAGTGCGCTCGCGACCGGGTCGCCGGCGGCGGCGTGCTCGAACACCGGCGGCGCGAGCTCGGCCCAGTCGCGCGGGATCGCCTTCAGGGCCCAGGCCAGCATCCGCGGCGGGCTCGCCTCGAAGCGCGCCATCACCGCGCGGGTGAAGGCGGAGGCCGGCTCGATCTCCTCGTGGCCGGTCAGCGCCCGGCGGGCCGCGGCGCGGCCGAGGATCGCCCCGGAGCCGCCGTCCGACAGCGCGAAGCCCCAGCCGCCGACGGTGACCGAGCGGCCGGCGACCAGCGCGGCGCCCTGGCTGCCGGTGCCGAGGATCAGGATGCCGCCGTCGCGGCCGCCGTGGGCGCCGAGGCAGGCGACGTCGGCGTCGGAGGCGACGGTCTGGGCGGCGAAGCCGAACGACCATGCGGCAAGCGCCGCCGCCTCGCGCGGGGCGTTGCCGCCGGCCATGCCGAAACCGGCCCGGATCCGCCCGAACGCGCCGTCGTCGAGCCCGGCGGCGGCGAGGGCGGCGCGCGCGGCCTCGAGGATCGAAGCGGCGGCGCGGGGGAGGTCGGTGGTGATGTTGGACGGGCCGCCGGCGCCTTCGCCGAGCCGCCGACCGGCCGCGTCGGCGAGGCGGGCGCGGCAGGTGGTGCCGCCGCCGTCGATGCCGAGAAAGAGCGGGCCGTTGGTCGGCAAGGGGGCGGTCCTCTCTGGCGCGAACGGGGCGGATGCCCGGTTGGTCGCGGCAGATAATACCAAAACCAGTCCACTTGCAACCGCCGTCGGGACGGGCCGGCCGGGCCGATCAGGGGATCGGCAGGGTCGGGTCCGCACCGGTCGCGAGGGTGAGGGCGTCGGCGCCGACCGGGGCCGTGAAGCCGGTGCCGGCCGCGGGGGCGGCGACAGTCGGGGCGAGCCGGAGCCCGGCGACGGCGGCGATCAGCGCGTCGGTGCTCTCGCGGCCGCAGAGACGGACGCGCAGGTCGACGATCGCGGGGCCGGCGGCGAGTGCGCCGCGTTCGAGGTGCTGCCAGGCGTAGAGGCAGTGGAACGGGCCGGCGGCGCCGACCGCGGCGCCGAACGGGCCGTCGGCGGTGGTGCGGGCGACGGGGACGACGGTCATCGGCACGCCCGGCAGCGCCGCGGCCATCTCGGCGGCGATGGCGACGTCGGTGGGGCGGGCGAGCAGCGACGTATCGGTGCCGGCGGTGCCGGGGATCCGCACGGTGACGGCGTTCTCGCCGGGCAGCGAGCCGGCGCCGGCGAGCACGATGCGCTGGGTCCTGAGTTTCGGGCGGACCTCCTCGACGACCGAGAGCACGGCGCCGGCCGCCGGGGGCAGGCTCGCCCAGGCCTCGGCGGGCGTGCGGCTCACCGACGTCGCGGTCAGGTCGTTCTCGGGCGCGTCGAGGGCGGCGCAGGCGGGCAGGGCGGCGACCAGCGCCAGGGCGGCGAGGGTCGGGGCGATGCGGGTCATGGCGGTGCGCCTCACGAGCTGCCGCGGGCGGTCGCGAGGGCGCGCCGGGTCGCGGAGGTGGAATAGGTGGCGTCGAGCTGCTCGAACAGCCGGCGGGCCTCCGAGCGGCGGCCGAGGTGCCAGAGCGACCAGCCGCGCAACAGAGAGAGGTCGGCGGTCTCGGGCGCGAAGGCGGCGCGCTGCGACAGCGCCTGCAGCGCACCGGCGTAGTCCTTGGCGTCGAAGCGGGCCTGGGCGCGGTTGGCGAGCACGGCGACGCCGATCTCGCCGCGGCGGTCGGTGTCGGCGATGCCGGATGCGGCGACGGCCGCGCCGGCGTCGACGTGGCCGGCGGCGATCAGCGCCAGCGAGCGGCCGTAGACGGCGTCGTCGCGCACGCGCTTCGGCCCGCCCTGGGCAGCCTCGAAGGCCGCCGCGGCCTCGACCGGGCGCGACGACTTCAAGAGGCACCAGCCCCTCCAGAGATTCTGGTCGGCGGCGAGCGGCCCCTTGGCGGCGCGGGCGGCGGCGAGGTCGAGGCAGGCGCTCCAGTCCTTGCGCTCGAAGGCGGCGAGGATCGGATCGCGCACGGCCTGTCGGTCGGTGGCCTTGCCCGGCTTGCCGACCTTGCCGAGGTCGATCGCCGCGACCTCGGGGAAGCTCGGCGACCACTTGGCGACCAGCGCGCGGGCGCCGTCTCGGTCCTTGGCGGCGAGGGCGGCGTAGACCGCGCCGGCGGCGGCGGCCTCCGACGGGGCGTAGTCGAGCGCGGCCTCGAACCAGCGCCGGGCGTCGGCGGGGCGTTTGCCGTCGTGGAGATACCAGCCGAGCGCCTCGGCGCCGGGGGCGGAGCGTGCGGCCTCGACGGCGGCGCCGAAGTCGTCGAGCATGGCCTGGTCGAACTCGACGCGCGGGTCGGCGGCGAGGCGGCGGCCGCCGAGCATCAACTGCAGGTCGGCGAGGGCCGGCGACAGCGTCCGGCGGTCGGCGGCGATGCGGTAGGCCTCGTCGGCGCGGCCGAGGGCGTCGAGCGACAGCACCATGCCCTCGAGCACCTTGGCGTCGAGGGCCGTGCCGGCGAGGGTGGCGGCGGTGCGGAAGGCGGCGAGGGCGTCCTCGTGCCGGCCGGCCTTGCGGTACCACCAGCCGAGCATGGCGGCGTCGCCCGGGGCCGGGCCCTTGCGGGCGGCGGCGTCGAGCAGGGCAACCTCCGCCGGATCGGGCGCCGGGGCGGCGGGATCGGACAGGGCGGCGGCAACGGCGGCGCGGGCGAAGTCGGGGATCAGCGCGTCGAACTCGCCGGGCGGGTTGGCGAGCGCGAGCAGCGGCCGGGTCTCGACCGCACCGAGGCCGGCGAGCGCCTTCTGCACGGTGGCCCGGCGGGCGTCGGCGCCGGTGCAGGTCTCGAGAACGCGGCGGTAGTCGGCGCTGGCGCCGGCCCGGTCGCCGGAGAGGACGCGGGCGTCGGCGACGCGCCAGGCGACGTCGAGGTCGGCGCAGCCGCCGAGGTCGGGATGAGCCGCGGCGAGCGCGACCACCTTGGCGGCATCGCGGGCGTCGGAGGCGGCGATCAGGTCCTTGCGCGCGCGCTTGGCGGCGACCTTGGCGACGAGGTCGGCCGAGGGGGCGAAGGTCGGGTCGGCGGCCTTGGCCTCCGCGATCGCGGCGTCGAGGCCGTCGAGGTCGTCGGCTGCGAACAGCGCCCACAGCGGTCCCTCGCGGTCCGGCGGGGCGGCACCGAGGTCCGTGGGCGGCTGCCAGTCGGGATAGAGCGCCTGCAGGCGGCGGATCTCGGCCTCGGCGCGCGCGGTCTGGCCGTTGGCGGCGTAGTAGCGCAGCGCGCTCTCGTCAACCGGGCCTGTCGCGAAGGCGGGGGCGGCGCAGCCGAGGACGAGGGCGGCGGCGAGGGCGAGGCGGCTCAAAGGCATGCCGGATACCTCTCGGCGGCGGCGACGACGGCGAGCAGGCGCAGCGTCGCGGGATAATAGGGTTCGTGGGCCGGCGCCTTCAGATCGGCCGGCAGCGGCCGGCCGTCGAGGGCGCAGGCGAGGAAGGCCGGAACGGCGCGGTAGCCGCCCTCGCCGAAGCGCACCGGGGCGCGGCCGTCGAACGGGATCGCGTGGGGATCGGCGTCCGGGTCCTTCCAGAGCGCGCGCCAGGGCTCGAGCAGGCGGGCGTCGCCGCCGGCCCAGGCGAGGTAGAACGGCACGCGCAGGGCGTTCCAGCCGAATTCGGCCGGGAAGCCCGCGGCCGGGCGCGGCGCGCCGCCGCCGAGCGCCAGCCAG
Source organism: Oharaeibacter diazotrophicus (assembly GCF_004362745.1). Taxonomy (NCBI): domain Bacteria; kingdom Pseudomonadati; phylum Pseudomonadota; class Alphaproteobacteria; order Hyphomicrobiales; family Pleomorphomonadaceae; genus Oharaeibacter; species Oharaeibacter diazotrophicus. Next base: position 516,452 of record NZ_SNXY01000010.1, read on the forward strand.
TCCGGCGGCAGCCGGGCCTCGCCGAAGCGGGCGACGGCGAGGAGGTCGAGCCCGCCGGCGACGAGGCGGTCCCAGGCGTATTCGGGGGCGACCTCGGCGAGGGCGGGGAAGGCCGGGAACACCCAGTAGGACGGATTGACCACCGGGCCGTCCCTGCGGTCGGCGGCGGCGAAGCCGACCGCGGCCGGCAGGAGCAGGCGGCGGCCGCCGTGGTCGATCACCGCGAGGCTCTGGACGGCGCGGGCGATCACGGCGGCGTCGGCGGCGTAGTCCGGCGCGTCCCAGCGCCGCGCCGCCTCGGCGAGCGCCCAGGCGATCAGGATGTCGCCGTCGGTGGCGTCGTTGGTGTCGGCGACGCGCGGCGTCGCGGCGGGATCGTAGCGCCAGGCGAACAGGCCGTCGCCGCGCAGGCCGAGCGCGCCGCGGGTGAAGGTCCACAGCCGGTCGAAGGTGGCGCGGTCGTCGCCGCGCACGGCCAGCAGCATGCCGTAGCCCTGGCCCTCGCTGTGGCTGATGCCGCGGTTGCCGTCGTCGACGACGCGGCCGTCCTCGCGCACGAAGCGGCCGCGCCAGTCGGCCCAAAGCGCGGCGACCACGGGCGCCGGCGGCGCCGCGGCCGCGGCCGGCCCGACCGCGGTCGGGCCCTTCGGCAGCAGGCCGGCGATCGCGGCGAGGCCGAGGGCGCCGGAGAGGAGGAGGGCGCGCCACATCACTTCAGCCTCACCCCGGACCGCTTGACCTTGGCGAAGGTGGCCAGTCCGAACATGCAGCCGGCGCCGAGCAGCAGCATGCCGTAGATCGCGGTGTTGGCCGACAGCCACGCCGAGGCGACGAGGCGGACGTTGGCGACGTCCATCGGACCGGTGGAGACGAAGCGGGTCTCCTCGGCGGCGACGGCGACGAGGCCGCCGGTGGAATCGAGCAGCGAGACGCGGCCGGCGAGGCCGGACCAGCGGTCGGGCTCTGCGATGCGGTCGACCGCGGCGGCGAGCGTCGCCGGATCGGGCGCGGAGACCAGGGTGACCGGGGCGTCGGCACCCTCGGGCAGGGCCTGCGCCAGCACCAGACGGGCGGTCTCGGGCACGGCGTAGGCGCCGGGCGGCTCGCCGAGGCCGACGGCGTCGCGCAGGGCGCGGGCGTAGTCGGCGACCTTGGCGGTCAGCCGGTCGAGGTAACCGTCGCCGGTGCGCACCCGCGAGCGCCAGGCGTCGAGCAGCGGCGCGTCCTCGCCGTTGACGGCGCCGGTGACGAGAGTGTCGCTGCGCGGCGCGCCGGTGCGCCAGCCGTGCCCTTCGGCGGGCGGCTCGAGGCCGGTCTGGCGGAACATCGCCGGCCCGACGTCGCCGGCGGCACCGATCACCACCGTGCCCGGCCGGACGTTGGCGTCGCGCAGCGGCCGCAGTTCGAGGTCGGGCAGGTCGGCCCCCGACACCGCCATCCGGGCGTAGAGCGTCGCCGCCGCGCCGACGGTCGCCGGATCGGCGCCGGCGAGGGCGATGCGCACCGGCTCCTCGGCCCGCGCGCCGGCGCGGCCCGCGCCGACGGTGGCGCCGAGGTCGGGCAGGCGGGCCATCCGGGCGAGCCGGGGCACGACGAAGCGGGTGCTGCCGAGGATCAGGAAGCGGGGATTGCCGGCGATCTGGCGGTGCGGATCGCAGTCGACATCCTCGGGGGCGACGAGGCGGGCCTCGATCCGCAGCGTGTTGAGGCCGGGGCGGAAGGCCGACAGCGGCAGCTCGACGCGCCGGTCCTGGGTGACCTCGCCGCTGCCCTTGCCGAAGGGCACGGTGGCGACGAGCCGGCCGTCGACGAAGACCGAGAGCTCGTCGTCCGGGTCGAGGTCGGGGGCGTAGCCGGCGTCGAGGCGCAGCATGACCGAGCCGTAGTCGGCGGTGACGGCGTCGGTCGGCAGGGCGATGCGGTAGGACCGCGACCACAGCCGGCCGGAGAACTGCTCGTTGCGCTCGCCGAAGTCGGCGAGCGTGATCGACTGTTCGGACGCGCCGTCGAGGCGAACGACGCGGTCGATCGCGGCCGGCGGCGAGGAGGCCTCGGAGATGCGGCGGATCGCCTGGGCGGTCTCGTCGGGCGAGCCGGCGCGGACCACCAGGGTCGGGCGGCCGTCCGTGGCGACGACGATGCGCGGGTCGCCGGCGCCGAAGCGGCCGGGGTCGAAGCCGAGGCCGGCGAGGGTGTCGGCGTCGCCCGCCACGAGGTCGATGCCGGCACCGGTGCCGGGTTCGGCCGCGACGGTGACGACGGGCGCGCGGGTCGCCGCGGCGCGGGCGAGCGCGCCGGCGATCTCGACAGCCGGCTCGAGCGCCCGCGTGTCGAGGGCGCCGCCGCGGCGGATCCGGATCGGCAGGCGGCCGTCCTCGTCGAGGGCGAGGGCGGGCAGGCCGTCGAGGCCGGCGACCGGGCGGACGCCCTCGGCGACGAAGCCGGTCACGGCCGGATCGATCCGGGTCCACAGCTCGTAGGTGCCGTCGACCGAGCAGTCGACGCGGTGGCGCTGGTTGGCGGTGACCCGGACCGCGTTCCAGCCGGCCGACAGGGCCGCCGGCGGGATCGGCAGCGAGACCAGCCGGCGGGCATCGCCGCCGCCGAGCGCGACCTGTCCGACGGTGCGGCCGTTGACCTGCACCACCAGCGTCGAGGCCTCGGGCATCACCGAGACGGCGGTCTCGATGCCGAACACCAGCCGGCCGCCGCGGGCGACCGCGGCACCGTCGAGGTAGAGCGGCCAGACCACGGTGTCGACCTCGCCGGACAGCGTCCAGCCGTCGGCGACCGCCGGCAGGCGGCGCAGGGTCTCGCCGACGCCGGGGGAGGTCGGCGCCGCCGGCGCCGGGGCGGCCGGGGCGAGCGCCGGCGGGGCGGGGAGCGCCGGCGCGGGCTGCACGACCGCGGGGACCACCGGGTCGAGGGGCGCCGGTTCGGCCGCGAAGGGAGCCGCGCCGAACGGGGCGGTGGTGTCGGCGAAGGCGGGCGCCGCCGCGAACGTCGCGGCCAGGAGGGCCGCGGCGGGGAGATGGGCTGCGAGGCGCATGTCAGGTCTGGCTCCGCTGGGCGCCTTCGGCGGGCTTGGCCGCCGGTGCGGGTTCGGGCTTCTCGGCCGGGGGCTGGCCGATGCGGGCGAGGTAGACGAGGCCGCGCAGGGTGTGGCGCAGGCTGAGCGCCACCATCCGTGCGGTGCCGGAGAACACGCCGACATAGTGCTGGCGGCTGCGGCGGAAAGCGGACAGCGGCCCGCCGTCGGCGTACATCAGGTCGGCGACCACGGCGGCCTGGGCGGCGGTCAGGGTGTCGAACGAGACGCCGAAGGCGCCGCCCTTCTCGTCGTGGCCGACGCGCCGCAGCACGATCGGCACCGCGGCGACGCGGCGGTCCTCGTGCGACATCGCCACCGCGAGGAAGCCCTTGCGGCCGGTCGAGCGGTCGGCCGGCAGGCGGCCGTCGAGCGGGCGCAGCTTGGCGCCGCCGCTCGAGACGTCCTCGACCATCACCTGGATGGTGGCGTCACCGATGCGCACGGCGCCGCGGCGCGACACCGACAGGCGCTGGGCCCGGCGGCGCTCCTCGCGCTCGGAGACGACGCCGAGGGCGAGGCCGGCGATGGCGAGGTTGAGCCCGTTCCACAGTGCGACGACGGCGAGCATGTCGCGCGAACCCGGCTCGTGCAGGAGCCGCCAGATCGCCACCGTCTCGGCCACCACCAGCAGTGCGAACATCAGGAAATAGGGCATGGCGAGCTCGCTGAGCCGCTTCTCGTCGGTGACGAGGCCCTTGGCGGTGACGTTGAAGGTGGGCTTGCGCGGGTTGGCGACCACGCTGGCGATGGCGCCGGCGAGATAGAGCGACTGGACGTATTCGTAGAGCTCGGACACCCAGGGCCAGCGGACGTCGCCGTAGAGGTAGTTCTGCATCATCAGGTTCGCCGCCATGTAGATCATGGTGTAAGCGACGAACTCGTCGATGCTCGCCTCGAAAATCTGCATCGACAGGAAAATGTAGAGCATCGGCGCGAAGATGAAGGTCAGGCGCGTCAGCGGGAACAGCCAGAACAGGCTGGAGGAGAGATAGGCGATGCGCTGCGGGATGGTGAGGCCTGCCTTGAAGACGGGGTTCTTCAGGATCAGGATCTGCATCATGCCGCGGCACCAGCGCGAACGCTGGCCGATGAAGGTCGCAAAGGTCTCCGGCTGCAGGCCGGCGATCAGCGGCTTGTCGACGTAGCGGCTGTTCCAGCCGCGCGCGTGCATGCCGAGCGCGGTCTCGCAGTCCTCGGTGATCGAAACGCCGTCGAAGCCGCCGCCTTCCTCGAGCGCCTCGCGGCGGATCAGGGCCGCGGAGCCGCAGAAGAAGGCGGCGTTCCACTTGTCGAGGCCCTTCTGGATCACGCCGTAGAACATCTCGTTCTCGGACGGCATGTGGCGGAAGGTGGAGAGGTTCTTCTCGATCGGGTCCGGGTTGAGGAAGAAGTGCGGCGTCTGCACCAGGAACAAGCGCGGGTCGTCGCGGAAATGGCCGACGGTCTCGCGCAGGAACTCGCGGACCGGGGCGTGGTCGGCGTCGAAGACGGCGATGATCTCGCCGCTGGTCTTCGGCAGCGCCGCGTTCATGTTGCCGGCCTTGGCGTGCTCGTTGCGGACGCGGGTCAGGTAGACGCAGCCGAGGTCGGCGCAGAGTTCCTGCAGTTCGGCGCGGCGGCTGCGCGCCTTGTGGGCGGCGACGGCGTCGGAGGAGCCGCACTTCTGGTCGGTGCCGCCGTCGTCGAGCAGGTAGACGGTGAGCTTGTCGGCCGGGTAGTCCATGGCGCGGGCGGCGGCGAGCGTCGCCGAGAGGATCTCCTTGTCCTCGTTGTAGCTCGGCACGAACACGTCGACGGTCGGCAGGTCGTCGTCGGCGACCGCGGGCGGGGCGGGACGCTCCAGCGGATCGGCGACGACGAACAGGCTGATGCACATCATCAGCACCGTGAACATTTCCATCAGGTAGAGGATCAGGCCGGGCACGAAGTCGACGAGGTCGTCCGGCGAGGGCAGCGTCGAGGTGGTGCGCCAGTAGACGTAGCGCGCCACCACCGTCAGCCCGAGCGCCACGAACACCAGGCGGAACGCGCCCTTGCGGCGGGTCAGCCAGATGCCGGCCATGGCGGCGAGCAGGGTCACCCCCGTCGACATCTGCGCGGCCGTTCCGACCGGCTGGATGGTTACCGCCAGGAGCAAAATGCCCGACAGCACCCATACCCAAGTCGTCATGCGATCCCGTGTCATCCGCCCCACCCGTTGCCGGTTGTTGGGCGGATTTACGCTGCTGCGGCGCTTAATAAGAGTAACCGCGGCGGGTTTTCGCGGGTTTTGTCGATTCGTCGGTTGACGAGATATGAATCGAATGCGACGTATTTACAGAATATTAAGGTTGACGATTTGTTATTGTTTCGCTTTTACATGAAAATCTACCGCGGCGCGCCGCGGAAAGCGCGCTGCGCGTCGCGGTCGCGTCCGGCGACGATCCCGTGGATGACGGGGACGGCGGCGCGAACGCCTTGCGCCGGGCCGCCAGAATCGTGAAGGGTCCGCCGCGGGCGCGCGCGGCGCTCGACGGAACGGTGCGGATGACGGTCGGCGTGGACATCGGAGCGAAGACGGGCGGCCAGCGCGCGATCTTCGATCTGGAGGAACTCCTGGCGACGCGCCTCCTGGTGCAGGGCAACTCGGGCTCGGGCAAGTCGCACCTCCTGCGGCGCCTCCTGGAGCAGAGCGCGCCCTGGGTGCAGCAGTGCGTGATCGACCCGGAGGGCGACTTCGTCACCCTCGCCGACCGGCACGGCCACGTGGTCGTCGACGCCGCCGGCAGCGAGCGCGACCTCGCCCTGATCGCCCAGCGGGTGCGCCAGCACCGCGTCTCGGTGGTGGTCAACCTCGAGGGCCTCGACGTCGACCGCCAGATGCGCGCCGCCGGCGTGTTCCTGAACGGCCTGTTCGACGCCGAGCGCGACCACTGGTACCCGATGCTGGTGGTGGTGGACGAGGCGCAGCTGTTCGCCCCCGCCGCCTCCGGAGACGCCGACGAGGAGGCGCGGCGGGTCTCGCTCGCCGCCATGACCAACCTGATGTGCCGCGGCCGCAAGCGCGGCCTCGCCGGGGTGATCGCCACCCAGCGCCTCGCCAAGCTCGCCAAGAACGTCGCGGCCGAGGCGTCCAACTTCCTGATGGGCCGCACGTTCCTCGACATCGACATGGCGCGGGCGGCCGACCTGCTCGGCATGGAGCGGCGCCAGGCCGAGACCTTCCGCAACCTCGACCGCGGTACCTTCGTGGCGCTCGGTCCGGCGATCGGCCGCAAGCCCGAGCCGGTGAAGATCGGCGGCGTCGAGACCGCCGGCCGCGGCGGCAGCCCCAAGCTGCTGCCGCTGCCGGACAAGCCCGCCGAGGACGCCGCCGAGCTGATCTTTCGGCCGGCGGCGCCCGGCGAGACGGTGCAGCGCCGCGAGGCCGCGCCGGTCTCGACCGCCGACATCCTCGGCCAGCTCGCCCGCGCCCGGCCGGAACCGGCGCCGGAGCCGGAGGCGCCCGACCTCTTCGCCGGTGCCGAGCGCGAGGCTGCGCTCGACGCGGTGATGGCGAGCCTGATGGACGACCCCGACACCGCCTTCCAGACCGTGTCGGTGCTCTACCAGGACTTCCTGGTGCGCTGCCGGATCGCCCGCGTGCCGGGCGATCCGCCGGACCTGCCGTGGTTCCGCGCCCGGATCGCGACCGCCCGCGCCGGTGTCGACGACAAGCCGGCCGACGAGAGCGGCTGGGAACAGGCGCAGCTGGTGGCCTCGGCGCTGCCCGAGGACATCCGCGGGGTGTTCCTCCTGGTGGCGCGCGCCGCGCTGACCAAGGCGCCGTGCCCCGGCGACCTCGCCATCGCCCGCGCCTACGGCACCCGCTCGACCGGCCGGGCCCGTCGGCTGCTCGCCTACATGGAGGAGCGCGGCTTCCTGCTCTGCGCCACCGACCTGCGCGGCAACCGGATCGTCAGCTTGCCCGACCTCGGGTGGCAGACCGCGCCGGGCAACCCCGAGGCGACGGCGGCGGAATAGCCGCGGCCCGGAAACCGGGGATTGGGTTGTTCGCGATGGTGATTCGACACCATTGGTAAATACGTGTAAGTTCTGATCGTCTCAACCAGGGGCTCTTGCGCCACGGGCGCCGTCGAGCCGATGGAGGGCGGTCATGGCTCTCGTGCTGGGCAAGAACGAAGACTATCGAAAGGCGATCGAGGAGGCGGAGAAGCGGACGGGCATCGACGGCTCCGCGATCGCTGCGCTGATCGACGCCGAGGCGGCGAAGGTCGCCTCGGGGGCGGACAAGGGCAAGTGGAAGGCGGATTCCTACAACGCCGGCTCGGGCGCCGCCGGCCTGACGCAGTTCCTGTCCGGAACCTGGATCGGCCACGCCCGCAACCCATCCCATCTCCTCAACGCGCGCGGCAAGACGGACGGTCTGATCGACGCCGCGAACACCGTGATCCCCGGCAGGCAGGCGGCGCTCCTGAAGCTGCGCTTCGATCCCCTGCTCTCGATCGTGTCGGCGGCCGAATACGGGCTCGACAACCTGCGCTACCTCGAGAAGAAGGGCGTGATCCCCTCCGGCATCGGCGACGACGAGCGCGCGCGCTTCATGTATCTCGCGCACCACGAGGGCGCGGGTGGGGCGGTCGGCTTCATCACGGGCACCAAGCTCTACAACCGCGCCAGTCTGGAGGGGCAGGGCCTCGATAAGGCGACGATCGACGCCTACATCGCCAAGGCCGGATCCGCCAACGCGGCCTACCGGCTGTGGCTGAACGAGTACATGGACAAGAAGATCGTGCCGTCGAAGTTCCGGGACGCCGCCGCGCCCGGCGCCGCGGCACCGGCCGGCGCCGCGGCCGCCGCCGAAGAGCCCGAGGACCCGCCGCCCCCGGCGCCGGAGTGGCCGGCCGACGGCGCCGAAGTGCGGGTCGTGACCACGGACGGTCTGAACCTGCGTGCCGAGCCGGGTGGGCCGATCATCCGCGGGCTCGACCTCGGGCAGCGTGTCGCCATCGTCGGCACGAAGCCGGGCGGTTGGGTCGACGTCCGCTTCGGCAACGAAGCCGGCTTCGTCGCCGAGGCCTATTTGCGGCGGCCGGAGACGGCCGCGCGCGAGCGGCTGTTCGAGGTCGTCGTGGCGGAGTGGCTCCGCTTCGCCAAGGGCAAGTCGAGCGAGGAGGCCGAGCCCTACAACAGCTACGTCCACGAGATGTGGCAGGCGATCGGCGAAGACTGGTGGGGCAAGAGCAAATACGCCGACGGCAAGGACGTGCCGTGGTCGGCGGCCTTCGTCTCCTTCGTGGTCGGCCGGTCGGGTCCCGAATACGATGCCTTCGCGTTCGACGCCTCGCATTCCGTGTTCGTCAACGATGCGATCCGAGCACGGGTGATGGGGAACAAGACGAAGCCGTTCTGGGCGTACCGCATCGACGAGAAGAAGCCGGAGATCGGCGACATCGTCCAGCGCAACCGCGCCGGCAACTCCTTCGGCTACGACTACGCCGAGGCGCACGCGAGCTATCCCAGCCATTCGGACGTCGTCTGCGAGGTGCGCGGGCGGGTGGCCCGGGTGATCGGCGGCAACACCGGCGGCGGCGAGGGCACGGTTGCGATGTCCGAATACGACCTCGACGCCAAGGGCTTCCTGCTGCCGGGACAGAGCATCATCGCGCTGCTGAAGAACCGGGCGGACGACGTCAAGACGAGCTGACGCTCCGGCCCGTCGCGCCGAAAGGGCCCCGGCGGCGGCCGACGACGAGAGCGGCCCGGGCGACGACGATCGCCGGGGCCGCGCCGTTGCCGTGGCAGTGTCTCTGCGCCCGGTCGGGCGGTGGCTCGATCCGCCGCGGCGGAGGCCGAATCGGTGGTCGTCCCGCGCTCTGTGGGTGCGATCGACTTGCAAGGCTGCGACGCGGCGGCGGTGGATCAGGAGAATCCCGCATTGCAGCGCACGCATCTTGCGACACGAAATCCGCTTTGCGTGCAGGCGGGTTGAGAAATTACCCAGCTAAGTTGCGTCGCCTTCGGCGGTGCAGCATAAATCGATTGTTAATGTCCGACATGGACCGTCGTCGGGTGACAGCTCCCCATCGGTGGATTCCCCAATGAAGACGAGTTCGATTCGGACCAGAATCGTGGCAGTCGGTGTCGCGACCGTGGCCGTGGCGGCGCTGGCGGTGGCGACCGTCGGATCCGTGATCATGACGAACAACGCCATCGAGGCGAGCACCGCCGAGGCCGGAGAGCTCGCACTGCACCATGCCGCCACCGCCTCGACGCGCATCGAGGTCGGCATTCGCACCGCCCGTACGATCGCCGACGCCACCGAGACGATGATCGCCTCCGGCATGGTCGACCGGAACCGGATCGGCGCGGTCTATCGCGACGCCATCGGTCGCAGCGGCGAGATCTTCGGCATGACGATCGCCTTCGAGCCGAACGCGCTCGACGGTCGCGACGCCGAGTTCACGACGCATCCCTATTCCGACGCCACCGGCCGCTTCGTGCCCTATTTCTACCACCGCCCGGACGGTTCGATCGGCGTCGAGCGGCTGGTCATGACCAAGGAGGCCGGCATCGACGGCTGGTACACCGACCCGATCGTCCGGAACACCGACCTCCTGACGCCGCCCTATTCCTATCCCGTCGAGGGCAAGGAAACGCTGATGACGACCGCGTCGGTCGTGCTGCGCAAGGATGGCAAGCCGATCGGCATCGGCACCTGCGACATGCTGCTCGGCGACCTCTCCGCCTTCCTGTCGGGTCTGAAGCCGTTCGGCGCGGGCTCGGTCTCCCTGATCAGCGGCGACGGGCTGTGGGTCGCCGGCCCGGACGCGGCCGCGCTCGGCAAGCGCGTCGAGGACCCCGCGATCGCGGCGCTCGTGACCGCCGCCGCCGGCGGGCGCACCGAGGGTGGCTTCGTCACCGGGGCGGACGGCGTCGAGCGCTACCGCACGGCGGTGCCGGTGTCCTTCGCCGGCGTCGCCGAACGCTGGGTGCTGCTGATGGAGGTGCCGCGCGACGCCATGATCGGGGCGGCGCTGACGGCGCGCAACACCATGCTCGCCGCCGCCGCGGCGATCACCGCGGTGATGCTGGCCTTTTCCTGGGGCTGGGGTCGGCGCATGACGAAGCCGATCACCGCGCTCACCGAGCGGATGCGCCTGCTCGCCGACGGCGACGCCGCGACGACGGTCGCCGGCGTCGACCGCCGCGACGAGTTCGGCGCGATGGCCCGGGCGGTCGAGGTGTTCCGCCAGAACGAGATCACGCGGACGACGCTGTCGGCCGAAGCCGGCGCGGCCGAGACGGCCCGGCTGGCGCGCCAGAACCGCATCGAGGCGGCCATCGACGCCTTCCGCGCCGCCGCCGCCGGCCTGATCGCCGACGCCCGGGGCGCCAGCGGCGAGCTGTCGCGGGTCTCGGTCGAACTCTCGGCCACCGCCTCGCAGAGCGCCGCGCGCGCGGCCAACGCCCGTGGCGCCTCCGCCGAGGCGTCGGCCAACGTCGACGCGGTCGCCGCGGCGGCGGAGGAACTCAACGCCTCGATCGGCGAGATCGGGCTGCAGGTGTCGCGCACCACCGAGATCGTGCGGCGGGCGACCGAGGGCGCGCGGGTGTCCTCGGACAAGGTCAACGACCTCGCCGCCGCCGCCGGCCGGATCGACCAGGTGGTGGCGCTGATCCAGGCGATCGCCGAGCAGACCAACCTCCTGGCGCTCAACGCCACCATCGAGGCGGCACGCGCCGGCGAGGCCGGCAAGGGCTTCGCCGTGGTCGCGAGCGAGGTCAAGGTCCTCGCCGGTCAGACCGCCAAGGCGACCGGCGACATCGCGGTGCAGGTCGGCGCGATCCAGTCGGCAACCGCCGAGGCGGTAGCCGCGATCCGGGGCATCTCCGAGATCATGGTGGACGTCGATTCCTTCTCCGCGGCGATCGCCTCGGCGATCGAGCAGCAGGGCGCCGCCACCGCCGAGATCGGCAACAGCGTCGAGAAGGCCTCGGTTGGCACTCGCACGGTGGCCGAGGACGTCGGCAGCCTCGACGCCGCCGTGCGTGCCACCAGCGAGACCGCGACCCGCGTCCAGACCGCCTCGGCGGCCATGGACGGCAGCACCCGCGAGATGGAGCGCTCGATCGAACGCTTCGTCGCGGCGGTGGTCGCGGCCTGACGCGAGACGTCTCTGCGAAAACGAGAACGGCCCCGGCGATCGACATCGCCGGGGCCCTTCTCGTTCGGTGTCCGGACCGTACGCCCGTGTCGTGCCGTCGCGGGATCAGCCGCGGCCGCCGCGACGGGGGCCGCGCGACTCGCCGGCGGCCGGACGGCCGGGCGAGGCGAGGAAGCCGACGCGGCCGAGGCTCGCCTCGGCGGCGCCGTTGTCGCGGTGGTTGGGCTTGCCGGAGCCGTGGGCGGGGGTGCCGCCGCCGGCGGGGCGGCGCTCGCCGCGCGGCTTGGCGCCGTCGGCCTTGGCCGGGCCGTGACCGCCGTGGCCCGCCGACCGGCGCTCGCCGCCGCCGGCGTTGCCGCCGCCACGACGCTCGCCGCCGGCCGGGCCGCCGGCGCGACCGCCGGGCTGGCCGTGGCCGCGTCCGCCGCCGGAGCGGCCGCCGGGACGGCCGCCGCGCGCGCCGCGGGCGGGACGCTCGTCACGGATCTCCTCGCCGTCCTCGTCGACCTCGACCTGGTCCTGACGGGGCATGTGGCGCAGTTCGATCTTGCCGCGGCGGTCCTCGGACGGGATCTGCTGACGGGTCAGCTTCTCGATGTCCTTGAGGTAGGCCCGCTCCTCGTGGTCGCAGAAGGAGATGGCGACGCCGCTGGCGCCGGCGCGCGCGGTGCGGCCGATGCGGTGGACGTAGCTCTCGGGGATGTTCGGCAGGTCGAAGTTGACGACGTGGCTGACGCCCGACACGTCGATGCCGCGGGCGGCGATGTCGGTGGCGATCAGGATCGGCGTCTTGCCGTCCTTGAAGCCGGCGAGGGCGCGCTCGCGCTGGGCCTGGCTCTTGTTGCCGTGGATCGCGACGGCGGCGATGCCGTCCATGGCGAGCGAGCGGACGACGCGGTCGGCGCCGTGCTTGGTGCGGGTGAAGACGAGGCAGCGCTCCGGCTTCTCCTCGACCAGCACGTCGCGCAGCAGGGTGCGCTTGGCGGCGGTGTCGACGTGGATGACGCGCTGCTCGACGCGCTCGGCCGTGGTGGCGACCGGCGTCACCTTGACCGTGACCGGATCGGTCAGGAGGTCGCCGGCCAGCTGGCCGATCTCCTTCGGCATGGTGGCGGAGAACAGCAAGGTCTGCCGGGCCGACGGCAGCGTCTTCATGATGCGGCGCACCGCGTGCACGAAGCCCATGTCGAGCATCTGGTCGGCCTCGTCGAGCACGAAGACCTCGGTGGTCTCGAGCGACAGCGCCTTGGTGTCGAGATGGTCGATCAGGCGGCCCGGGGTGGCGACGAGGATGTCGACGCCGCGGCGCAGACGCTCCTCCTGCGGCCGGTGGCTGACGCCGCCGAAGATGGTGGCCACCGACATGTGGTTCATGAAGTGGCCGTAGGCGCGGAAGCTCTCGGCGATCTGGGTCGCGAGCTCGCGGGTCGGCGACAGGATCAGCGCGCGGACGCGGCGCGGGCGGGCGATCTCGCCGGGGGCGAGGCGCTGCAGGATCGGCAGCGCGAAGGCGGCGGTCTTGCCGGTGCCGGTCTGGGCGATGCCGAGCAGGTCGCGGCCTTCCAGGAGCTTCGGGATCGACTGGGTCTGAATCGGGGTCGGGGTCTCGTAGCCTTCCTTGGAGAGGGCCTTGAGGAGGCTTTCGGCGAGGCCGAGTTCGTTGAAGGACGTCAAATATCCGGCTTTCTGGGATGGCGCAGCGGTCGCGCCGGCGCATGTCGCCCCGGCGGTCGGTCGCGGGTGGCGAACGTGCCCCGCGTGATCGGGCCATTCAGGTCTGGGAGGATCCGGCCATCGAAGGCTGCCCTGGGCAGCACCCGTTCACGCGGCCGGTGGTCGGCGGGATCCGGGAGGCGGACCCACGCACCGTACGGTGGAGGACATGGGGCCTTCCGCCGGTCCTGTCAAGCGGTTTCGCGCGGTGCGGGCGGCGCGCTCAGCCTTCGCCGCGCGATTCCCGCCTCAGCGTCTCGGCGTCCCAGCCGCTGTCGTCGGTGCCCGGAACGGTCTGGACGTCGCGGGTGAGCACGCTCGACAGCATCTCGCGGCGCTGGCGGAAGGCGAGGCCGTAGGCGTCGCGGTCGCCGGTCTTCCTGACGACGCGGAGCACGTCCATGGTCTCGATGTCGTGGCGGCGGAAGATGCGGCCGAGGCGGTTTGCCTCGAAGGCGGGCACGCCGAGGACGCGCAGCGATTCCGTCGCCATCTCGATGCCGCCCTCGAAGGTCTCGCGGACGACGCGGTCGGCGCCGGCCTCCTCGACCTCGTAGGCGTGCGGTCGGTCGTAGGCGCGGGCGACGATCTTGAGGCCGGGGAAGTTCCGCCGCGCGGTCTCGACGATCTCGGTGGTGGTCTCCTTGTCGTCGGTGGCGACGACCAGCAGCGCGGCCTCGGCGGCGCCGGCGGCCTCGAGCAGGTCGTGGCGGCGGGCGTCGCCGTAGTAGAGCTTGAAGCCGAAGCGGCGCAGCGCTTCGAGTTGCTCGGCGTCGTGCTCGAGCACGGTGACCGGCACGCCGCGCCCGATCAGGAGGCGGCCGACGATCTGCCCCACGCGGCCGAAGCCGGCGATGATGACCCGGTTGCGCTCGTCGATGGCGTCGGCGGGACGGTCGTCGGCGGTTTCGGCGCCGCTGGCGAAGCGCTCGAACAGGATCAAGAGGATCGGCGTCGTCAGCATCGACAGCGCCACCGAGGCGGTGAGGAGTGCCGCGAGGTCGCCGGCGAGGATGCGGTTCTGGCTGGCGAAGCCGATCAGCACGAAGGCGAATTCGCCGATCTGCGACAGCGCGATCGCGGTGAGCAGCGCGTCGGAGCGGTTGAGCCGGGCCGAGCGGGCGATCGCGTAGAGCACGGCGGCCTTGATCGCGACCACCGCGAGGACGATCGCGGCGACGGCGAGCGGGCGGGCGAGGATCAGGTCGATCTGGATGCCGGCGCCGACGGCGATGAAGAACAGGCCGAGCAGCAGACCCTTGAAGGGCGCGATGTCGGTTTCGATCTCGTGGCGGAACTCGCTGTCGGCGAGCACGACGCCGGCGAGGAACGCGCCGAGGGCGGGCGACAGGCCGACGCTCTCCATGATCAGCGCGGTGCCGGCGACCAGCAGCAGCGCGGTGGCGGTGAAGATCTCGCGCATCCGGAGCCGCGCCATCGCCATGAACAGCGGCCGCATCACGAGGCGGCCGCCGAGCACGATGACGCCGACCGCGGCGAGCACCAGCAGCGCCGCGGCCCAGCCGGGCAGGCCGTCGACCAGCGTGCCGCCGTCGGCGTGCGCGCCCGCGCCGTGGTCGCCGCCCCCGCCGCCGGGGGCGAGCAGCGGCATCACCGCCAGGATCGGGATCACCGCGATGTCCTGGAACAGCAGCACCGCGAAAGAGGTCTCGCCGGCCGGGCTCTTGAGGAGGCCCTTCTCCGCGAGGGCCTGCAGCACCATCGCCGTCGACGACATCGCCAGGATCAGGCCGACCGCAAAGGCGGGCGCGAGGCCGAGGCCGGCTGCGACGGCGGCGAGCGCCACGGCGGCGGCGGTGGCGACGACCTGCGCGCCGCCGAGGCCGAACACGGCGCCGCGCATCGCCCAGAGCTTGGACGGCTGCAGCTCGAGGCCGACCAGGAACAGCATCATCACCACGCCGAACTCGGCGACGTGCATGACGTCCTCCGCGCCGGAGACGAGGCCGAGCACGGCCGGGCCGACCATGACGCCGGCGACGAGGTAGCCGAGCACCGAGCCGAGCCCGAGGCGCTCGGCGATCGGCACCGAGACCACGGCGGCGCCGAGATAGGTGGCGGATTGGACGAGGAGGGCGTCGGCGGCCATGGGGCGGGTGTCCCGGCGTGTCGGAGGAGGCGGCGTCAGACGACGACGCGGACGGGCGAACCGTCGCGCAGCGCGACGAGGCGGGCGCGGAAGGCGTCGGCGGCGGCGTCGATCTCGGCGGCCTCGGCGACGTGGGTGGCGTGGACGACGAAGGGCCGCTGCCAGACCATGTGGCAGAGGTGGGCGGTGGCCTCGAACGGGCGCAGCAGCTCGTCGATCGAATAGCGGTTGAGGCCGTCCTCGCGATAGGCGCCCTCGCGGCCGCCGGTCGAGACCGCCTGCATCCAGGTCTTGCCCTCGAGGGCGCGGCCGTGGCGGCCGTAGGCCCAGCCGTGCTCGAGCACGAGGTCCTGCCATTCGCGCACGATCGCCGGCGCGGAATACCAGAACAGCGGGTGCTGGCAGACGATCGCGTCGTGGTCGAGGAGCAGGCGCTGCTCGCGGTCGACGTCGATCGCGAAGTCCGGATAGGTCTCGTAGAGGTCGTGGACGGTGACGCCGGCGACGGCGGACGCGGCGTCGAGCAGCGCCCGGTTCACGCGGGAGCGGCGGATCGACGGGTGGGCGAACAGCAGCAGGATCTTGTGGGGCATCGGCTCGGCATGGCGGCGTCGGATGGCGCGATCATGGCAAGGCCGCGGCCTCACGGGAAGTCGCGGTCTCGCGCGGCGGTCCATTCGACGCGGGACCGCCGCGCCGGGGCAGGGGGACCGGAGGCGCGGGCGCCCCCGGTTCCCCCGGGGACTCAGCGGCCCTCGAAGCCCTCGAGCACGCCGACCGCGTTGACGCCGATCTCCTCGACCGCGTAGCCGCCCTCCATCACGAACAGCGTGGGCAGGCCGAGCTTCTCGATGCGGGCGCCGATCTTCGGGTAGTCGGCCGTGGTCAGGCGGAAATGGCTGATCGGGTCGCGCTCGAAGGTGTCGACGCCGAGCGAGACCACGACGACGTCGGGGGCGTAGTCGGCGACGCGGCGGCAGCCGGCCTCGAGGGCGGCGCCCCAGTCGGTCCAGTCGGTGCCCCAGGGCAGCGGCAGATTGAGGTTGAAGCCCTCGCCGGCGCCGGCGCCGGTCTCGTCGGCGTAGCCGAGGAAGAAGGGATATTCGGTGGCCGGGTCGCCGTGGATGTTGACGACGAGCACGTCGGAGCGGCCGTAGAAGATCTCCTGGGTGCCGTTGCCGTGGTGGTAGTCGACGTCGAGCACGGCGACGCGGCCGGCGCCCTGGTCGAGGAACCACTGGGCGGCGACGGCGGCGTTGTTGATGTAGCAATAGCCGCCGCAGAAGGCCGAGCCGGCGTGGTGGCCGGGCGGACGGCAGAGCGCGAAGGCGGCGCGTTCGCCGCCCTTCACCAGCGTCGCGGCGGTGAGCGCGGTCTCGTAGGACGAGCGGATCGCGTCCCACGTGCCGGCTTGGAAGCCTGCGCCGGCGTCGAGCGAGTAGAAGCCGAGCAGGGCGTCGATCGATTCGGGGCGGCGGTCGTTGCGCAGGCCCTTGACCGGCCAGGTCATCGGCAGCGCCGTGGTGTGGCGGCCGGTGGCGGCCCACATGTCCCAGGCCTTGCCGAGGAACTCGACGTAGTCGGCGGCGTGGACGCGCAGCGCGGCGTCGAGCGTGAAGGACGACGGCGGCAGGATCGGCCCGAGCCCGACCGCCTCGGCGCGCGAGCGGACGTATTCGGCCCGGATCGGCTTCTCGAAGCCCGGCACCAGCGTGCCGCCCGCGACCTCCCAGTGGCCGGCGTGGCGCAGGTGGGTCGGGGAATAGATCGTCTTCATGATGCGCGTCGAACTCCACTGGACCGGACGGGAGGTCCGGAAACCGGACGAAGGCCCGGGAGTTGGACATGGGCCCCGCGCGGGCGTCAAGGGCGGCGGACCGCGGACGGTCGGCCGCCACGCGCGGTGCAGAAAATGATTGTGCACGATTTAAATGTACGCTATTGAAATCGGCGACGGCCGGGGTGCACCGGCCGGGACGACGAACGGCGGCGGCATCGCCCGCCGACCGGGACGCCAACACCAGGAGGACGATCGATGAAGGTGCTCTACACCGCCCACGCCACGGCCACCGGCGGCGGCCGCGAGGGTCACACCCGCTCGGACGACGGCAAGGTCGACTTCCAGCTGACGGTTCCCAAAGAGCTCGGCGGCCCCGGCGGCGGCGGCACCAACCCCGAGCAGCTGTTCGCCTCCGGTTATTCGGCCTGCTTCCTCGGCGCGCTGCGCTTCGTCGCCGGCAAGGAGAAGGTGAAGCTCCCCGACGACACCTCGGTGTCGGCCGACGTCGGCATCGGCGCCCGCGACGACGGTGCGGGCTTCGGTCTCGAGGTGACGCTGAACGTCTCCGTGCCGGGCTTCGACAAGGCCGAGGCCGAGGCGCTCGTCGCCAAGGCGCACGTGGTCTGCCCCTACAGCCACGCCACCATGGGCAACATTCCGGTGACGCTGAAGGTCGCCTGATCTTCGCTTCGCCAAATTTACGGGTAACGTGTCCGCCGAATCCCCCTCGGGAGGAGACGGCGTGACCACGATCGGCGGCGGCACGGAGGCGACGGAACCGGCGGAGACGCCGGCCGCCGCCCCCGTGCGCCGCACCGACCGCCGCATCCCGATCGCCGTCGGGGCCGCGGTCGTCGTGCTCGCCGCGGGCCTGACCGTCGCCAAGGTCGGCACCGACGCGGTCGTCGCCGTGTTCCACGGACTGGTCGAACTGGTGACGGAGCCGGCGCCGACGCCCCGCCACGTCGTCGCGCCCGCCGCGCCGCAGCCGGTGGTCGCGCCGGCGCGCGACGCCCTCGCCGACCTCCCGGAGGCGGTGCGCGCCGCGCTGATCGGCGCGCCGCCGACCGGCGACTTCACCTTCCGCTTCCAGCCCGGCCGCACCCCGCGCGAGATCTGCCGGGCGATGGACGCCGCCGGCCTCGCCAACCGCGGCTGGGCCAGAGCCACCGACGCCGGCTTCTTCGAGTGCATGTCGGAGCTGATGACGGTGCCGGGATCGAAGCCGGTGGCACGCACCGTCGCGGTCGACCCCGAGGCCGGTGGCACGGTGGACCTGCCGCCGCAGGCCTCGACGCTGTTCTTCGTCGCGCGCGGCCGCGGCGCCGAGGCGATCGACACGGTGCGCTTCAAGCTCAATCTCGACGACGCCTCGGTCGACGCCGCCGGCCGCCGGCTGCTCGCCGAGCGGATCGCCGACCTCGGCACGACGCTGTCGTGGCAGCCGCCCGAGGCGATGCTCGCCGCGATCCGCGACCACCGCAAATACGCCGCCGACGTGCGCGGCATCCACGTCGACGTCCACCCGGAGAGTGATCCGGTGAAGCGGGTCAACGTGGTGCTGGTGCTCGGCCGCCCGGCCAACCGGTTGCCGCCGGACCGCTTCGTCGCCCTGCCGCCGATGCCGGAGGAGCTCGCCCCGCCGCCCGAGCCGCCGCGGACCGCGCCGCTTCAGCCAGCGACGCCCTGAGACGCCGGCCGGTCGTCGCGCCCGCGCCCCGAGACGCGGGCGCCGGCGGCCGCCTGGAACAGGTCGAGGTAGCGCCGCCGGCTGGCGTCGAGATGGCGGCGCATGGCGTCGCGGGCCGCGGCGGGATCGGCGGCGGCGACGGCGTCGAGGATGGCGCGGTGCTCGGCCGTCAGCGCGTCGACGAAGGCGCGGCTCGCCGTGTAGGCCGGGGCTGCTTCGGCGACGAGGTCGCGCGGGATGGTGCGCCGGCCGAGCACGTCCAGCGTCTCGACGTAGAACGGGTTGCTGGTGGCGGCGGCGATGGCGCGGTGGAAGGCGAAGTCGGCGTCGCCGCTCGGCCGTCCCGCCTCGAGCTCGCCGACGAGGCCGGCGAAGGCCTCGCGGATCGCGGCCTCGCCGGCGGCGCTGCGGCGCTGGGCGGCGAGGGCGGCGGCCTCGATCTCGACCGCCATGCGGACCTCGAGCACGTCGAGCACGGCTGTCAGCCTGCCCGAGAGGTCGGCGACGGCGCCGGCGAGACCGGCGCCGGCCCGGGCGGTGACGAAGACGCCGGAGCCCTGGCGCGGCTCGACCAGACCGTCGGCGGCGAGCACGGCCACCGCCTCGCGCACCACCGAGCGCGACACCCCGAACTCCGCGACCAGCGCCGCCTCGGTCGGCAGGCGGGCGCCGGCGGCGAGGTCGCCGGACGCGACGCGGGCGCGCAGCGCCGTCAGCACCCGGTCGGCGCGCCGCGGCCGGCGCGCGAGGGCCGTGTCGGTCATCGCAGGGCCTCCCTTCGCGGTGGATGTCGAACCGCCGGCCCGCGCCCGCCCGGACGGGGCGGGGCGGTCGGCGGGGGCGGCGTCACATCACGGCGCCGACGTGCCATGGCACGAACTCGGCGTCGCCGTAGCCGAGGTCCTCCGAGCGGGTGTGCTCGCCGGAGGCGACCGCCAGCATCTTCTCGAAGATCTGCCGACCCTTCTCCTCCAGCGGCACGCCGTCGAGGACGTCGCCGCAGTTGACGTCCATGTCCTCGGTCATGCGGGCGTAGAGGTCGGAGTTGGTGGCGAGCTTCATCGAGGGCACCGGCTTGGCGCCGAAGGCCGAGCCGCGGCCGGTGGTGAAGGCGATCAGGTTGGCGCCCGACGCGATCTGACCGGTGGCCGAGACCGGGTCGTAGCCGGGCGAGTCCATGAACACGAAGCCGTCGGTGTCGATCGGCTCGGCGTATTCGTAGACGCCGCGCAGCGGCGAGGTGCCGCCCTTGGCGGCGGCGCCGAGCGACTTCTCGAGGATGGTGGTGAGGCCGCCGGCCTTGTTGCCGGGCGAGGGGTTGTTGTCCATCTCGCCGCCGTTCCTGGCGGTGTATTCCTCCCACCAGCGGATCCGCTCCATCAGCTTCTCGGCGATCTCGGGCGTCTCTGCGCGGGCGGCGAGCAGGTGCTCGGCACCGTAGATCTCCGGGGTCTCCGACAGGATCGCGGTGCCGCCCTGCGCGGCGAGCAGGTCGGCGGCGTAGCCGAGCGCCGGGTTGGCGGTGATGCCGGAATAGCCGTCCGAGCCGCCGCACTGCATGCCGACCACCAGCGCCGACGCCGGCACGGTCTCGCGGCGCACCGCGTTGGCGCGCGGCAGCATCTCGCGGACCACGCCGACGCCGGCCTCGATCGAGCGGCGGGTGCCGCCGGTGTCCTGGATCGTGAAGGAGCGGAAGTGGTCGCCCTCGACGATGCCGTAGCGCTCCTTGAGGCGCGGGATCTGGAACACCTCGCAGCCGAGCCCGACCAGCAGCACGCCGGCGAAGTTCGGGTGGCTGGCGTAGCCCCACTGGGTCCGCTCGATCAGGTCGTAGCCCTCGCCGCGGCCGGCCATGCCGCAGCCGTTGCCGTGGACCAGCGACACGACGCCGTCGACGTTGTCGTACTCCTCCAGGATGCCGGAGCGCTCGACCGCCTGGGCGATGTACTTGGCGACGGTGGCCGAGCAGTTCACCGAGGTGAGGATGCCGATGTAGTTGCGGGTGCCGACCTTGCCGTCGGCGCGGCGGAAGCCCTCGAAGGTGGCCGGCGGCAGCGTCGAGACGCGCTCGGCCGCCTCGCCGGCCTCGGCGTGGCGCTCGAAGTCGCGGACGCCGACGTTGTGGACGTGGACGTGGGCGCCGGGGACGATGTCGGCGGTGGCGAAACCGATGATCTGGCCGAACTTGACCACGGGTGCACCCTCGGGAATCGCCGCGGCGGCGATCTTGTGGCCCTTAGGCACCCGGGCCGCGGCGACGAGCCCGCCGTCGAGCGGGCGGCCGGCGTCGATCGGGTCGAGCGCGACCAGGACGTTGTCGGTCGGGTGCAGGCGCAGGGTGCGGGGCGTGCGGTCGGGGGCGTTCATCGGGGGAGCGTCTCGTTCGGGGTCCGTCCGGCCGTCCGGGGGACGGTGGTTCGGTCCTTCTACAAGTTTCCGCGGCCGGAGGCCAGGGTTGTCCGCTCTCTGGTAAAGTCATCGGACAACTCGGGTGGCGCAGGGGAGACGGGGCGGTGCCGGCACGGGGCTTGCATATGTTTTGCGCAGATGATGCGTCCCGTGCCCCCGTCCACACCCCCGATCAAGGTCGTCGTGATCGACGACAACCAGGTCCGCGCCACCATCCTCGAGGAGGGACTGCGCGAGGCCGGGGTGGTCGAGATCACCGTGCTCTCCGGGATGGCCAACCTCCTGAAGCGCATCGTCGCGGTCGATCCCGACGTGGTGATCATCGACCTCGAGAACCCGAGCCGCGACGTGCTCGAGCAGATGTTCCAGGTCAGCCGCGTCGTGCACCGGCCGGTGGCGATGTTCGTCGACCAGTCCGACCGCGCCATGATCGAAGCGGCGGTCGA
Source organism: Oharaeibacter diazotrophicus (assembly GCF_004362745.1). Lineage (NCBI taxonomy): Bacteria > Pseudomonadati > Pseudomonadota > Alphaproteobacteria > Hyphomicrobiales > Pleomorphomonadaceae > Oharaeibacter > Oharaeibacter diazotrophicus. The sequence goes on from NZ_SNXY01000010.1 coordinate 537,841, forward strand.
GGCGGGCGTCTCGGCCTACGTGGTCGACGGGCTGAAGAAGGAGCGCGTCAAGGCGATCCTCGACATGGCGGTGAGCCGGTTCTCCGTGTTCTCCCGCCTGACCCGCGAACTCGACGCCGCCAAGAGCGAACTCGCCGAGCGCAAGCTGATCGAGCGCGCCAAGGGCATCCTGATGAAACATCGCGGGCTGAGCGAGGAGGAGGCGCACGCCGCGCTCCGCCGGACCGCGATGAACGAGAACAAGCGCATGGCCGAGATCGCCCAGAGCGTGATCACGGCCGCCCAACTGTTGGGCTGAGCGCGCCGCCGCGCTCGCCCGTCCCCCTTCGGCGCCGTGCCCGACGACGGGTGCGGCGTCCGCCGGCGACGATGCCGATCCACGCGCGGTGCCCGCCCGGGCGCCGCTGGCGCCACCGCGCCGGATCGGCCCCGTCCGACCGGCGTCCGTCCGGAGACTGGAACGCCGTGCTGGCCGACGACACACACGAGGGCGACGACCGCCGCGACACCGACGCCGGGGCCGAGGCCGCCGACGGCGGCGCGACGATCCGCGCCGGCTTCATCCCGCTGACCGACTGCGCGCCGCTGGCGGTCGCCGCCCGGCTCGGCTTCGCCGCCGCGGAGGGCGTGCGGATCGACCTCGTCCGCCAGACCTCCTGGGCCTCGCTGCGCGACCGCCTCGCCATCGGCCTGTTCGACGTGGCGCAGATGCTGGCGCCGATGCCGATCGCCGCCAATCTCGGCGTCGGCGGCATCCCCGAGCCGATGATCGTGCCGATGGCGCTGTCGCGCGGCGGCAACGCGATCACGGTCTCGACCGCGCTCTGGCGCGCGATGACGGCGGCGGGGGCTCGCCCCGGGGCCGGGCCGGCGGCGCTCGGCGCGGCGCTGCGCAAGGTGGTGCGCGCGGGCCGGCCGCCGATGACCTTCGGCATGGTCCACCCCTTCTCCGCCCACAACTACGCCCTGCGCTACTGGCTGTCGGCCTCCGGCATCGACCCCGACGCCGACGTCCGCCTCGTGGTGGTGCCGCCGCCCTATGCGGTCGAGGCGCTGGAGAGCGGGCAGGTCGACGGCTTCTGCGTCGGCGAACCGTGGAACACCGTCGCGGCGGCGCGCGGCGTCGGCGTGGTCGCGCTCGCCGCCTCGGAGATCTGGACGGCGAGCCCGTGCAAGGTGCTCGGCATGCGCGCGGCCTTCGCCGAGCGCCATCCCGCCCGCGCCGCGGCGCTGGTGCGCGCGCTGGTCCGCGCCGGCCGCTGGGCCGACGATCCCGCCAACCGCCGCCCCCTCGCCGAACTCCTCGCCGCGCCGGACCTCGTCGGCGCCGACGCCGGCCTGATCGAGGACGGCCTCGCCGGCCGCTTACCGGATCCGGCGGGCGCAGCGCCGCGCGCAGTGCCGGACTTCATCGCGTTCGCCGCCGGCGGCGCGACCTTCCCGCGCCGCGACCACGCGCTCTGGTTCTACGGTCAGATGGTGCGCTGGGGCCAGGTGCCGGCCTCCGCCGACGCCGAGCGCGCCGCGGCTGCGACCTACCGCCCGGACATCCACCGCGCCGCCCTCGCCGGTGCGGGGGAGGGCGAGCAGGAGGCCGTCGCGGTCGACGGCTTCTTCGACGGGCGGGTGTTCGATCCGGACGACGTCGCGGGTTACGTGGCGGGGTTCCGCGGCTGACGTGCCCGGACTGCCTGCGAATTGATCGCCGCCCGCGGATTGGGCGATCTGCCCAGGACGGGTGCCGGCGAATTGGGCGCTCGCGACCGCCATCCGGGGCGGCGCTACGCGGGCCGAGGCGGAAAACGGCGCCGGGACGGTCCGCCCGGCAGTTGGCACGGACCCTGCATTCATGTCCCTAAGTGCGCGCCAAAGACGGTCGCACCTTCCAGAGACATAAGCCCGAAGCCGGGCACCGAGCGACGCCGCCGATCCGAAGACAGCCCTGTGCGAGCAGGGCGACCTTCGTCGGCGGCGTTTTCGTTTTTGGCCCCCGCGCCACCGGCTTCCTCCGCCGGCCGCGCCAGACACGGACCCGAAGCGCCGATGACCGACGAGACCAGGGACCTCGCCGCCACTTCCCGCCGCGGCTTCCTCAAGAGTGCCGCCGCGACGGCCGGCACCGCCGCATTGTTCTCCGCCGTGAAGGCGGCCTTTCCCGGCGGCGCCTTCGCGGCCGGCGCCGGCCCCGAGGTGACGGGGACGAAGCTCGGCTTCATCGCCCTCACCGACGCCGCGCCGCTGATCGTGGCGAAGGAGAAGGGCCTGTTCGCCAAATACGGCCTGCCCGACATGGAGATCGTCAAGCAGGCCTCGTGGGGCGCGACGCGCGACAACCTCGTGCTCGGCACCGAGGGCGGCGGCATCGACGGCGCCCACATCCTGACGCCGATGCCCTACCTGATCTCGGCCGGCAAGGTGACGCAGAACGGTCAGCCGCTGAAGATGGCGATCGTCGCCCGCCTCAACCTCGACGCCCAGGGCATCTCGGTCGCCTCGTCCTACGCCGACCTGAAGGTCGGCGTCGACGCCGGCGCGCTCAAGGAGGCCTTCGCGAAAAAGAAGGCCGAGGGCACGCCCGCCAAGGTGGCGATGACCTTCCCCGGCGGCACCCACGACCTCTGGCTCCGCTACTGGCTCGCCGCCGGCGGCATCGACCCGGACAAGGACGTCGAGACCATCGTGGTGCCGCCTCCGCAGATGGTGGCGAACATGAAGGTCGGCACCATGGACGCCTTCTGCGTCGGCGAACCCTGGAACGCCCAGCTCGTCAACCAGGGCATCGGCTACACCGCCGCCAACACCGCCGAGATCTGGGCCCGTCACCCGGAGAAGTCGCTCGGCCTGCGCGCCGATTTCGTCGAGAAGAACCCGAAGGCGACGCAGGCGATCCTCCTGGCGGTGATGGAGGCCCAGATGTGGGCCGACGACATGGCCAACCGCGAGGAACTTGCCGGCATCGTCGCCAAGCGCGCCTGGTTCAACGTGCCGGCCAAGGACATCGTCGGCCGTCTCCAGGGGCGGTACGACTACGGCAACGGCAAGGTCGTCGAGGCGAGCCCGCACTTCATGAAGTTCTGGCGCGACGACGCCAGCTTCCCCTTCAAGAGCCACGACGCCTGGTTCCTCGCCGAGGACGTCCGCTGGGGCAAGTTCGAGCCGGAGACCGACATCGCCGCGCTGGTCGGCGAGGTCAACCGCGCCGACCTCTGGCGCGAGGCCGCCAAGACCCTCGGCGTCGCCGCCCCGGCGAGCGACAGCCGCGGCGTCGAGACCTTCTTCGACGGCAAGACCTTCGATCCCGCGGATCCCCGGAAGTACCTCGAGAGCCTGGAGATCAGGCGAGTGGGGTGATGGGGGCAGGGGGGCAGTAGGCAGTAGGCAGTAGGCAGTAGGGCTTCGGCAGTCGGCAATCGGACCGGATGCTTGTGGCGCGTCGAGGCCCGGGGCTTCCTGCCCTGCCTCTCCCTCCCCACCGCGTCCCCTCCCCCCTGGAGGGGGAGGGACAGGGAGAGGGGGATGGCGCCGAGGCCGGGGCTCCGCCCGGCTTCCGCGTCCGTCTCTCCCTCCCCACCGCGTCCCCTCGCCCCTTGTGGGAGAGGGACAGGGAGAGGGGTTGCCCCGGGCGCCGCGGCCGGAACGTCCGGCGCGGAGTCGCGTGGTGGAAGCCGAGGCGGCGTTTGCCCCCTCTCCCTGTCCCTCCCCCTCCAGGGGGGAGGGGACGATGAACGGGAAGGGTGCGGCTGTGGAACGGGTGCCGCCGGGGCGACGGCTAGCGCGAGACCGGGCGGTCGAAACCGCCGCCGCGGTGGCGGTATGTGGAACGGCCCGGGGGCGTGGGCTCCCGGGTGAGCAGGGATCCGAGGACGAGAGGCGACGATGTCGGCAGTGTCGAAGATGGTGGTGAAGCCGAACGCGCCCGGCGGGCGCTCGGCGACGGTGGTGGCCCTGCCGGTGAAGCGGGTGCCGCTCGCGGTGCGGGTGCGCGGATGGACGGCGTTCGCGGCGGCGCGGGTGCTGCCACCGCTGACGGTGCTGGCGGTGCTGCTGCTCGTCTGGGAGGTCGCCTGCTCGCATCCGGGTGCCAGCCTGCCGACGCCGACCCAGGTGATGAACGACAGCTGGGAACTGATCGCCCACCCGTTCTACGACAACGGCGGCACCGACAAGGGCCTCGGCTGGCACCTCTTCGCCTCGCTGAAGCGCGTCGCGCTCGGCTACGCCATTGCCGCCGCGGTCGGCATCGCGCTCGGCGTGCTGGTGGGGCAGTCGACCTTCGCCATGCGCGGCCTCGACCCGATCTTCCAGGTGCTGCGCACCGTGCCGCCGCTCGCCTGGCTGCCGCTGTCGCTGGCCGCCTTCCGCGACGGCGAGCCGTCGGCGATCTTCGTGATCTTCATCACCGCGGTCTGGCCGGTGATCATCAACACCGCCGTCGGCATCCGCAACATACCCGCCGACTACGTCAACGTCGCCCGCGTGATCCGGCTGAACGGCCTCGAGTATTTCGCCAAGATCATGCTGCCGGCGGCGGCGCCGTACATCTTCACCGGTCTTCGTATCGGCGTCGGTCTGTCCTGGCTCGCCATCGTGGCGGCCGAGATGCTGATCGGCGGCGTCGGCATCGGCTTCTTCATCTGGGACGCGTGGAACTCGTCCCTGATCTCCGACATCATCGTGGCGCTCGTCTACGTCGGCCTGACCGGGTTCGTCCTGGATCGGCTGGTCGCGGCGCTCGCCGTCCTCGTCACCCGCGGCGCCGCCACCAGCTGAAGGACCCGGCCCCAATGACCCGTCCCCATCTCGAGATCTCGGCGGTCGACAAGAGCTTCTCCCGCGGCGGTGTCGTCACGGAGGTGCTGAAGGGCGTGACCCTCGCCATCGCCAAGGGCGAGTTCGTCTCGATCATCGGCCATTCCGGCTGCGGCAAGTCCACGCTGCTCAACCTGATCGCCGGCCTGTCGCCGGTGAGCGCCGGCGGCATCTTCCTCGACGGCGTCGCCGTCGAGGCGCCCGGCCCGGACCGCGCCGTGGTGTTCCAGAACCACTCGCTGCTGCCGTGGCTGACCGTCGCCGAGAACGTGGCGCTCGCCGTCGACAAGGTATTCGCCGGCCGCAAGTCCCGCGCCGAGCGCGCCGAGTGGACGATGCACAACCTCGAGCTCGTCCACATGGGCCACGCCCGCGACAAGCGCCCCGGCGAGATCTCCGGCGGCATGAAGCAGCGCGTCGGCATCGCCCGGGCGCTCGCCATGGAGCCGAAGGTGCTGCTGCTCGACGAGCCCTTCGGCGCCCTCGACGCCCTGACCCGCGCCCACCTGCAGGATCAGGTGATGCAGATCCACGCCGACCTCGGCAACACCATGATCATGATCACCCACGACGTCGACGAGGCGGTGCTCCTGTCCGACCGCATCGTGATGCTGACCAACGGGCCGGCCGCCCGGATCGGCGAGGTGCTGGACGTGCCGCTCGCCCGGCCGCGCCGCCGGCTCGAGCTCGCGCAGGATCCGACCACGATCCGCTGCCGCTCGGCGGTGCTGAAATTCCTCTACGAACGCAACCGCTTCGTCGAAGCCGCGTGAGGAGATCGACCATGACCGCACGCAAGCTCCTCGTCGTCGGCAACGGCATGGCCGCGGGCCGGGTGCTCGAGACCCTGTTCGAGACCGCCCCCGGCGCCTACGACGTCACCGTGTTCAACGCCGAACCGCGCGTGAACTACAACCGCATCATGCTGTCGCCGGTGCTCTCCGGGGAGAAGACCTACGAGGACATCCTGATCCACGACGACGCGTGGTACGCGGCGAACGGGGTGGATCTCAGGAAGGGCGCCCGGGTCGACGCCGTCGATACCGCGGCCAAGACCGTCACCACCGCCGACGGCACCGTGCACGGCTACGACAAGCTGTTGATCGCCACCGGCTCCGGTCCGGTGATCATCCCGCTGCCGGGCCACCGCCTGCCCGGCGTCGTCACCTACCGCGACCTCGACGACGTCGACGCCATGGTGGCGGCGGCGCGCGCCGGCGGCCGGGCCGTGGTGATCGGCGGCGGCCTGCTCGGCCTCGAGGCGGCGGCGGGCCTGAAGGCCCGCGGCATGGACGTCACCGTGCTGCACCTGATGCCGACGCTGATGGAGCGCCAGCTCGATCCGGCCGGCGGCTACCTCCTGCAGAGGGCGATCGAGGACCGCGGCATCGAGGTGATCTGCAAGGCGAACACCGAGGCGATCCTCGGCACCGACCGGGTCGAGGGCGTGCGGCTCGCGGACGGCCGCGAGATCGCCTGCACGCTGGTGGTGATGGCGGTCGGCATCCGCCCGGCGACGGCGCTCGCCAAGGCGGCCGGCATCGCCGTCGCCCGCGGCGTCGTCGTCGACGACCAGATGCGCACCTCGGCGGCCGACGTGCTCGCCGTCGGCGAGTGCGTCGAGCACCGCGGCGCCTGCTACGGCCTCGTCGCCCCGCTCTACGAGATGGCCAAGGTGGCGGCGAAGACGCTTCTCGGCGAGGCTGCCGCCTACGAGGGCTCGGTGACCTCGACCAAGCTCAAGGTCACCGGCATCGACGTGTTCTCGGCCGGCGACTTCGCCGAGGGCGAGGGCCGGCAGGAGATCGTCTACCGCGCCCCCGGCGTCTACAAGCGCCTCGTGCTGAAGGACGACCGCCTGATCGGCGCCGTGCTCTACGGCGACACCGCCGACGGCGGCTGGTTCTTCGACCTCCTGCGCGGCGGCACCGAAGTCGCAGCCATGCGCGACACCCTGATCTTCGGACCCGCCTTCGCCGGAGCGGCCCCGCTGGACCCTACGGCGGCCGTTGCAGCCTTGCCGGATGACGCGCAGGTCTGCGGCTGCAACGGCGTCTGCAAGGGGACCATCGTCAAGGCGATCACGGACAAGGGCCTGACCGGGCTCGACGACGTCAGGGCGCATACCAAGGCGTCGGCGTCCTGCGGGTCCTGCACGCCGCTGGTGGAGAAGCTGCTCGTCGCCACCCTCGGCGGCGCCTATGCCGCCGCGGCGGTGCCGCCGATGTGCAAGTGCACCGACCTCGGCCACGACGAGGTGCGCCGGCTGATCGTCGCCAAGGAGCTGAAGTCGATCCCGGCGGTGATGCAGGAGCTCGGCTGGAAAACCTCATGCGGCTGCGCCAAGTGCCGGCCGGCGCTGAATTACTACCTGCTGTGCGACTGGCCGGGCGAATACGAGGACGACCAGCAGAGCCGCTTCGTCAACGAGCGCGTCCACGCCAACATCCAGAAGGACGGCACCTATTCGGTGGTGCCGCGGATGTGGGGCGGGCTCACCACCCCGGACGAATTGCGCGCCATCGCCGACGTCGCCGACAAGTTCAAGATCCCGACGGTGAAGGTCACCGGCGGCCAGCGCATCGACCTGCTCGGGGTGAAGAAGGAGGACCTGCCGGCGGTCTGGGCCGACCTTGGCAAGGCCGGGATGATCTCCGGCGCCGCCTACGCCAAGGGCCTCCGGACCGTGAAGACCTGCGTCGGCTCGGAATGGTGCCGCTTCGGCACCCAGGATTCCACCGGCCTCGGCGTCAAGCTCGAGAAGATGATGTGGGGCTCGTGGTCGCCGGCCAAGGTCAAGCTCGGCGTCTCCGGCTGCCCGCGCAACTGCGCCGAGGCGACCTGCAAGGACATCGGCATCGTCTGCGTCGACGCCGGCTACGAGATCCACTACGCCGGCGCCGCCGGGATGCACGTCAAGCAGACCGAGGTGCTGACGCTGGTCGCGACCGAGGCGGAGGCGATGGAGATCGTCGCGGCGCTGACCCAGCTCTACCGCGAGCAGGGCCGCTATCTCGAGCGGATCTACAAGTGGGCCGCCCGGGTCGGCGGGGACTCGATCCGCGCGGCCGTCGTCGACGACCTCGACAAGCGCCGGCACTACGCCGCCCGCTTCCACCATTCGCAGCGCTTCGCCCAGGTCGACCCCTGGGCCGAGCGGGTCGGTGGGCGCCACGCCCACGAGTTCGCGCCGATGGCGGCGCTCGGCATCGGGGAGGCGGCGGAATGAACGAGGCGACCGAGCATCTGGTGGCGGTCGGCCGCCTCGACGACATCCCGCGGCAGGGCGCCCGGGTGGTCCGCACCGCCTTCGGCGACCTCGCGGTGTTCCGCACTGCCGACGACGGCGTCTTCGCCCTGCGCAACGCCTGCCCGCACCGCGGCGGGCCGCTGTCCGAAGGCATCGTCCACGGCCGTTCGGTGACCTGCCCGCTGCACAACTGGGTGATCTCGCTCGAGACCGGCGAGGTCGAGGGACCGGATCACGGCTGCACGGCGGTGATCGGGGTGAGCGTCGCGGACGGCGTGGTGCGGCTCGACCTGTCGCGGCTCGCCGCGGCGATGGCGGTGGCGGCGGAATAGCCCCTCCGTCGATCGCCGCGCATCCCCCTCATCCGCCCCTGACGGGGCACCTTCTCCCGCAAGGGGAGAAGGGACATGCGCGCGCCCTTCTCCCCTTGCGGGAGAAGGTGCCGGCGCAAGCCGGCGGATGAGGGGGAGCCACCGCCCTTAACCGCAAGCCGGCGGACGAGGGGGACACTCCGCCCTTCACCGCACTCGCCAACGCCCAGCGGAACGCCCCATGAAACGCGACGCCACCACCGATCCGTCCGGCGCCGGCGCTCCCGCCGGGAGCGTCACCCGCACGACCTGCGCCTATTGCGGCGTCGGCTGCGGGATCCTGGCGCGGCGCGGGCCCGACGGCACGCCGACGGTGGCCGGAGATCCCGACCACCCCGCCAATTTCGGCCGGCTCTGCGCCAAGGGCGCGGCGCTCGCCGAGACGCTGTCGCTCGACGACCGTCTGCTGGAGCCGCGGATCGCCGGCCGCCCCGCCGGCTGGGACGAGGCGCTCGACCTCGTCGCCCGGCGGTTCTCGGAGACGATCGCGGAACACGGGCCCGACGCGGTCGCCTTCTACGTCTCCGGCCAGCTCCTGACCGAGGACTATTACGTCGCCAACAAGCTGATGAAGGGCTTCGTCGGCTCGGCCAACATCGACACCAACTCGCGGCTCTGCATGGCCTCGGCGGTGGCGGGCCACAAGCGGGCCTTCGGCACCGACACCGTGCCCGGCACCTACGAGGATTTCGAGCTCGCCGACCTCGTCGTGCTCGTCGGCTCCAACCTCGCCTGGTGCCACCCGGTGCTGCACCAGCGGCTGATGGCGGCGAAGGCGGCGCGGCCGGAGATGACGGTCGTGGTCGTCGATCCCCGGCGCACCGCCACCACCGACGCCGCCGACGTCCATCTCGCCATCCGGCCGGGATCGGACGTCGCGCTGTTCGCCGGTCTCCTCGCCTTCCTCGCCGAGACGGGCGCGGTCGACCGCGGTTTCGTCGAGGGGCATACGGCGGGCTTCCGAGAGGCGCTGACGGCGGCGCGGGCGGTGGGCCTCGCGGGCGCGGCGGCGGCGACCGGGATCGCCGAGGCCGAACTCGCGCGCTTCTACGCCCTGGTCGCCCGCACGGCGCGCACCGTGACCGCCTTCTCCATGGGCGTGAACCAGGCCGAGGACGGCACCGACCGCGTCAACGCGATCCTGAACGTCCACCTCGCCACCGGCCGGATCGGCCGGCCCGGCGCCACCGCCTTCTCGATCACCGGTCAGCCCAACGCCATGGGCGGGCGCGAGGTCGGCGGGCTCGCCAACCAGCTCGCCGCCCACGGCGAGTTCGACGACCCCGAGGACCGCGCCCGGCTCGCCCGCTTCTGGGGCACCGACCGTCTCGCGGAGCGGCCGGGCCCGAAGGCGGTCGACCTGTTCCGCGCGGTCGAGGACGGCCGGATCAGGGCGCTCCTGATCATGGCGACCAACCCGGCCGTCAGCATGCCCGACGCCGACCGGGTGAAGGCCGCGATCGCCGCCTGTCCCTTCGTGGTGGTCGCCGACGTCACCGCCGAGACCGACACCGCCGACGGCGCCGACGTGCTGCTGCCGGCGCTCGGCTGGGGCGAGAAGGACGGCACCGTCACCAATTCCGAGCGGCGGATCTCGCGCCAGCGCGCCTTCCTGCCGGCCCCGGGCGCCGCGCGGCCGGACTGGTGGATCCTCGCCGAGATCGGCCGGCGCATGGGTTTCCCCGGCTTCGACTGGGACGGCCCGGCCGCGATCTTCCGCGAGCACGCCGCCCTGACCGAGGCGCTCAACGCCGGCCGGCGCGACCTCCGCCTCGGCGGCCTCGCCGACCTCGACCGCGCCGGCTACGACGGGTTGGAACCGGTGCGCTGGCCGGTGCCGGCGGGCACGCGCGAGGGCGCCGACCGGATGTTCGCCGACGGCCGCGCCTTCACGCCCGACCGCCGCTTCCGCTTCGTGCCGACCGTGCCGATCCCGCGGCGGGCGGAGCCCGGACTGGTGCTCGCCACGGGCCGGGTCCGCGACCACTGGCACACCATGACGCGGACGGGGAAGTCGGCGCGGCTGTCGCAGCACATCGCCGAGCCCTATTGCGAGATCCACCCGCGCGACGCCGCGCTGCGCGCCATCCCGGCCGCCGGCCTCGTCGAGATCGCGACCGAGTACGGTTCCGCGGTGGTGCGGGCGCTGGTGACGCCGCGGGTGCCGGCGGGCAGCGTGTTCGTGCCGATGCACTGGACCGGCCGGTCCTCGAGCCGCGGCCGGATCGACGCGGTGGTGGCGCCGCGGGTCGACCCGGTGTCGGGCCAGCCGGCGCTGAAGGCGACCGTCGCCGACGTCCGCGCCTTCGCGGTCGCGTGGTACGGCTTCGCGGTGACGCCGGCGCGGCCGGACCTCGCCGGCTTCGACTATGCCGCGTCGGCCCGGGCCGGGGAGGGCTGGCGGATCGAGATGGCGGGCAAAATCCTTCCCTCGGACGTGGCTTCGTTGGCATCGGCTTGCTTGGCGTGGCAGGACGGAGCCGGCACTCTGCACGCCGTTTCCGACCCGGGCGGCGGACGCCACGGCTTCCTCGCCGTGACGGCCGACGGTCGTGTCGGCGGGGCGATGTGGATCGCGCGCGATCCGGTGGCGGTGTCGCGGCGTTTCGCGGTCGAGGCGCTCGGCGCGCCGGCTGCCGACGTCGCCGCGTTGCTGGCGGGACGGCCGGGCGCGGCGGTGGCCGACGGCGGCGCGCTGGTGTGCAGCTGCCTCGGCGTCGGTGCCGGCACGATCGCCGCGGCGGTACGCGGCGGGTGCCGCGACGTCGCGGCGGTGACGGCCCGGACCGGGGCCGGTGGGAATTGCGGGTCGTGCAGGTCGGAAATCCGGAGAATCGTCGATGACGCGTCAACCGAGATCCCCGCGTGAGGCCGAGCCGGCCCGGATGGGGCCGCTCGCCAAGCTGCCGGTGTTCCTCGACCTCCACGGCCGTCGCGCCGTGGTCGCCGGCGGCTCCGCGGGCGCGGCCTGGAAGGCCGAACTGCTCGCCGCCGCGGGTGCGGCGGTAGACGTCTACGCCGCCGAACCGTCCGATGAGATGGAGCGGCTGGTCGCCCGCGGCGCCGAGGCGGGGTCGCTGACGCTGCACCGGCGGCCGTGGTCGGTCGACGTGCTCACCGGCGCGGCGTTCGCGCTGATCGACGCCGAGGGCGAGGCGGAGGCGCAGGCGTTCCGCTGCGCCGGCCGCGCCGCCGGCGCCATCGTCAACGCCGTCGACAAGCCGGCCCATTGCGACGTCCAGTTCGGCTCGATCGTCAACCGCTCGCCGGTGGTCGTCGGCATCTCCACCGACGGCGCGGCGCCGATCCTCGGTCAGGCGATCCGGCGGCGGATCGAGACGCTGCTGCCGCCGGGCCTCGCCGCCTGGGGCGGTCTCGCCAAACGCGTACGCGAACGGGTGACCGAGCGGCTGAAGCCCGGCCAGGAGCGCCGCGGCTTCTGGGAGCACCTCGCCGAGAAGGCGTTCGGCGCACCGCCGGCCGAGGGCGAGGCCGAGCGTCTCCTCGCCGAGGCCGAGCGGATCGCGACCGGCGGCGGCGACGGCCGCGGCCGGGTGATCCTGGTCGGCGCGGGACCCGGCGACGCCGAGCTCCTGACACTGAAGGCGGTCCGCGCGCTGCAGGCCGCCGACGTCATCCTGTTCGACGACCTCGTCTCCGACGAGGTGCTGGAACTCGCCCGCCGCGAGGCCAAGCGGATGATGGTCGGCAAGCGCGGCGGCCGCGACAGCTGCCGCCAGGAGGACATCAACGCGTTGATGGTGCAGCTCGCCCGCCAGGGCCGCCGCGTCGTGCGGCTCAAGGCCGGCGATCCCATGGTGTTCGGCCGCGCCGGCGAGGAGATCGCCATGCTGGAGGCCGCGGGCATCCCGGTCGAGGTGGTGCCCGGCATCTCCGCGGCGATCGCGCTCGCCTCCGCGCTCGGGGTGTCGCTCACCCATCGCGACGCCTCGCACTCGCTGCGCTTCGTCACCGGCCATGCCAAGAACGGCGAACTCGACCCGACGCTCGACTGGCGCGGCCTCGCCGACCCCGACACCACGCTGATGGTCTACATGGGCGGGCGCACCGCGCCGGCGATCGCCGGACGCCTGATCGCCGAGGGCCTCGATCCGGCGACGCCGGTGGCGATCGGCTACGCGGTCGGACAGCCGGCCCAGCGCATCGCCGGCGCCCGGCTCGCCGACCTCCTCGTCACCGGCGCGATCGAACCGGGTCTGCCGGTGGTGATCGGCGTCGGGCGGGTGTTCGAAGCGGTGGCGGCCGCGGCCGTCGGCGTGGCGACGGCGGGCGCCGGCCGCGGCGGGGTTTGAAATCGGTTGCCGGACCGGTAGTGTGGCGGACCGTTTCCGGTTCGGGGTGAAGTCCGCTCGTGAGCGAAATCCGTCCGAAGTTCACCCGCGAGGAGCCCGAGGTCCGCAAGGCCGAACTGATCGCCGCGACGGCCGCCTGCCTCGCCGGGAAGGGCGTGGCGGGCACGTCCGTACGCGAGGTGGCGGCGCGGGCCGGGGTGTCGCCCGGGCTGATCCGGCATTATTTCGGCGGCATCGACAATCTGGTGCTGGAGACCTACCGCCACGTCGGCGACAAGGTCGCCCGTGCGGTCGACGACGCCGTGGCGCGTGCCGGCGAGGATCCCGACGCCCGGCTCGACGCCTTCCTCGCGGCCAACTTCGCCCCGCCGATCCTCGACGCCGACCTCTTGTCGACGTGGCTCGCCTTCTGGTCGCTGGTGCGGCGCGACGAGGCGGTGCGCGCGGTCCACGGCGAGATCTACGCCGCCAACCGCCGTCAGCTGGAGAGCCTGCTCGCCGCCGCCGCGGCCAAGTCCGGCCGCAGCCTCGACGTCCGGCTCGCGGCGGTCGGCATCACCGCGCTCGTCGACGGCCTCTGGCTGGAACTCTGCCTCGATCCGGCGACCTTCGAGCCCGGCGAGGCGGTCGGTCTGGTGCGCAAGGCGGTTCAGGCGGCGCTGGCCGGGGCCTGATCGAGGACCAAGGGCGCCTCCGGCGTTTCGGTGCCGCAGGCCGTGCCCTGGACGCGGGCGACGCCGAGCGAGCGTAGCACCAGCAGATCGGCCGGCCGGTCGACGCCCTCCACGGCCACCGCGAAGCCGAGGCTGCGGGCGAGCGCGACCACCGAGCCGACGATGTGGCGGGCCTCGGCGGAGCCGGAGATGCCGCGCACCAGCGTCGGGGCGATCTTGATCTGGTCGAGCGGCAGGGCGCGCAGCCGGCTGAGGTTGGCGTAGCCGGCGCCGAAGCCGTCGAGCGACAGCCGCACGCCGGCGGCGCGCAGCCGCGCGAGCTGGCGCAGCGCCTCGCGGGAATGGGCGAGTTGCAGGCCGTCGGACAGCTCGATCTCGAGGCGGCCGGCCGGCAGGTCGCCGCCGTCGATCACCATCAGCACGCGGTCGGCGAAGGAGGGGTCGGACACCTCCGACGGCGGCACGTTGACCGTGACGACGCGGTCGGGCCAGCGCGCGGCGTCGGCGCAGACCTTGCGCAGCAGCACGGTGCCGAGCTCGGCGGTCAGCCCGACCTCCTCGGCGGCGCGCGCCATCGCCCGGGTCGAGACCGGGCGGCCGGCGTCGTCGCGCCAGTTCAGCCGGGCCTCCATGCCGACGGGCGTCGTGCCGTCGGCGACGGCGTAGACCGGCTGCCACGCGATCTCGAAGCGCGAGGTGTCGGCGAGGGCGGCGCGCAGGCGGTCCTCGATCGAGCGCTTCTCGCGGACGCGGTGGTCGAATTCCGGCGCGAAGACGCGGAAGCGGTTCCGGCCGTCGCTCTTGGCGCGGTAGAGCGCGATGTCGGCCTTGCGCAGCCAGTCGGTGCGGTCGGCCGCGTCGCGCGGGGCGAGGGCGATGCCGATCGAGCAGCCGACCCGACCCTCGATGCCGTCGAGGTCGAACGGCCGGCGGGCGAGCGACAGGATGCGCTGCGCCGTGGTCTCGGCCTCGTCGTCGGCGGCGAGGCGTGGGATCAGGATCGCGAATTCGTCGCCGCCGAGGCGGGCGATGCGGACCTCCTCGCCGAGGGCGTGGACGAGGCGGTCGGCGAACTGGCGGATCAGTTCGTCGCCGGCAGCGTGGCCGTGGGTGTCGTTGACGCCCTTGAAGCCGTCGAGGTCGATCAGCAGCAGGCCGGCGGTGTCGCCGCTCTCGGCGAGGCCGGAGAGCGCGTCGTCGAGCTCGACGGCGAGGAACGCGCGGTTGCCGAGGCCGGTCAGCGGATCGTGGGTGGCGTGGTGGGTGCCGAGCGCCTCGCCGGCGGCCTGATCGACCGCCATCCGCTTCAGCCAGCGCACCAGGGCGGTGACGAGGCCGGTGAACAGCAGCATGAAGATGCCGGCGGCGGGCGCGAGACGGACCAGCAGGTCGCTCGCGGGGGTCTCGCGGTCCCAGACCACCGTGGCGATCGGTGCGCCGTCCGCACCGGCGACGATCGGCACGCCGTCGACGCCGGCGTCGGGCTGGACCAGCCGGGCGGTGGCGATACCGGTGTCCTTGCGCAGCGACTTCATGTAGGCCTCGCCGATCGGCACCACGGTGACCAGCGTCGCGTAGGGACCCTTGCGCTCGGAAGCCTTCTCGCGGGCGATCGGCGCGGCGACCACCACCACAGGCGCGCCCTCGAGGTCGGCGAACTCGGCGAAGAGGGGGAAGGACGGTGGCACCGGCTCGCGCTGGTCGAAGGCGGTGGTCAGCTCGAAGCTGTCCATCAGCGGGTCCGGACCCGTGAGCTTGCGGCGGACCTCGGCGACCGCGGCCTCGCAGCGCGGGCAGTGGTCGGCGAGCCAGGCGGCGTCCGACGTCTCGCCGCCGGCGGCGACCCAGGTCGGCCGTCCGGAGGCGTCGAAGATGGCGGCGGTGACGATCGAGGCGTAGGTCGTGAGATTGGACAGCAGCCGTCCGTCGAGGAAGTCGCGGTCGCCAGCGGCATAGGCGTCGGCGAGGTCGGTCCAGATCGCGTAGTCGAGCGTCGCCTGCTTCTCGACCTCGAGGATGTCGGCGACGTAGTCGGTGGCGATGGTACGTTGGCGCTCGGCGAGGTCGCGGTCGCTCCTGGCCGCGACGTACCACACAGTCGCCACCAGGGCGACCTGGGCGAGGATGGCGATCGCCAGCGGGGCGGCGATCGCGAGGCGGGCGTGGCGGCGCTTGAAGAGAATGGTGTCGTCGGACATGGGGGCAGTCTAGTCGCTGCACCCTGAAAATTGCCCGAACGGACGAGGTCAAGGCGCCGTTAACGGATTCCACCGGGGGTGGCGGGTCGCGCCGGTCGTCGCGGTCTTGACAGTCGCATCCGTTCTTTTACAGTCGAGCAACAAGCCCGGTCCCGCGGGCGCCCGGAACCTGAGGGGGTCTTCCGATGCACGCCGTCCACGCCGCCGCCGGCCTGTCGCCGGTCGACGAGGCCACCAGCCTGCCGGCCTGGCTCTACACCGACCCGGAGTTCTTCGAGGTCGAGAAGGAGGAGGTCTTCCGCCCGTCCTGGCAGGTGGTCTGCCACCTCTCCGACGTGCCGGAACCCGGCGACTACCACACCTTCGACTTCATCGGCGAGATGATCGTCGTGGTGCGCGGCGAGGACGGCGTGGTGCGCGCCTTCCACAACGTCTGCCGGCACCGCGCCGCCCGCATCGTCGACGGTCCCGCCGGCAACTGCGGCCACCGCCTGAACTGCCCGTACCACGCCTGGAGCTACGACCTCACGGGTCGTCTCGCCGGCGTGCCGCAGCGCAAGACCTTCGGCGACCTCGACGTCGACACCCACGGGCTGGTGCCGGTCGAGCTCGAGGTGTTCTTCGGCTTCATCTTCGTGCGTCTGAAGTCCGGTGGCCCGAGCGTCGCCGAGATGATGCGGACCTACGCGCCGGAGCTCGAGCCCTACCGCTTCGAGGAGTTGAAGGCGCTCGGCCGCGTGACGCTGCGCCCGCGCCACCTCAACTGGAAGAACATCGGCGACAACTATTCCGACAGCCTGCACATCGCCGTCGCCCATCCGGGCCTGACCCGCCTGTTCGGCCGCGGCTACGGCATCGAGTCGACCGAGTGGGTCGACAAGATGTGGGGCGCGCTCCGCGACACGCCCTCGTCCAACCCGTCAGAGCGCGCCTATCAGCATTTCCTGCCCGATGTCGCCCACCTGCCGCCGGAGCGCAAGCGGTTCTGGACCTATTTCAAGATCTGGCCGAACGTCGCCTTCGACATCTATCCCGATCAGGTCGACTTCATGCAGTGGATCCCGATTTCGGCCACGGAATCCGTGATCCGCGAGATCGCCTACGTGCTGCCCGACGACCGCCGCGAGATGAAGGTGACCCGCTACCTGAACTGGCGCATCAACCGCCAGGTCAACAAGGAGGACACCGACCTGATCTACCGCGTCCAGGCCGGCATGCAGACCTCGGCCTACACCCTCGGCCCGCTCGGCGAGACCGAGGTGTGCCTGCGCCACTTCTCCCGCAAGATGCGCCGCCTCATCCCCGAAGCCCGCCTCCGCCGCGCCCCCGCGCCGGGCTGGAGCCGGCATCGCGAGGGGCTGGCGGACGCGGCGGAGTGACGGGGGAGGGGAGTGGGCGGTAGGCGGTAGGCGGTTGGGTTTTCGGCAGTCGGCAGTCGTGCTTCGGCGGGAGGGGGCCGATCTCTGCGAACATCCGCTCCGCCGCCGGGTGCTTCGTGCGACGGCCTCCTCACCCACGACCTGCCCCCTCCCCCCTCGAGGGGGAGGGTTGGGGAGAGGGGGCAGACGCGCCGCGGTTTTCGGCGACGGCTCCGCCGCAACTCGGTCCGGGCACAGGCCGCGGCGGTGGCCCCCTCTCCCTGTCCCTCCCCACCAGGGGGGAGGGGACGCGGTGGGGGCGTCGCGGTCAGGTTCGGAAGCGCTCGAGCGGGGCCCCGGGTCGATGCCGCCGGGCGGTGGAATCGGATGCGTCGGACCGTTGCGGTCGCGGCGCGCATGTCATCCGCCGGCCTCGGGCCGGCGCGGTCGGAAACGAGCGGCGGCCCCCGGTGGGCGGCCCCGAAGAGCGGGAACGGGAAATCCATGTCCGACGTCGTCGTCATCGGCGGGGGCCACAACGGCCTCGTGTGCGCCTTCTACCTCGCCTCCGCGGGCCTGAAGGTCACGGTGCTGGAGCGCCGCGGCGTCGTCGGCGGCGCGGCGGTGACGGAGGAGTTCCACCCGGGCTTCCGCAACTCGGTGGCCTCCTACACCGTGTCGCTGCTGAACCCCAGGGTGATCGCCGACATGGACCTGCCGCGCCACGGCCTGACCGTGCTGGAGCGGCGGATGCTGAACTTCATGCCGCTGCCGGACGGCCGCGCGCTGGAAGCCGGCCCGGGCCGCACCAAGGCCTCGGTGGCGCAATTCTCTCAGAAGGACGCGGTTGCGCTCGACGCCTACGGCGAGCGGCTCGACGTCGTCGCCGACCTCCTGCGCGACCTCGTGCTGAAGACCCCGCCCAACGTCGTCGCCGGCGGCTGGATGAGCGCGATCCCGGAACTCCTGAAATCGGCCACGCTCGGGCGCAAGTTCGCCGACCTCTCGATGGAGATGCGGCGCGAGATCCTCGACGTCTTCACCAAGTCGGCGTCCGACTATCTCGACCGCTGGTTCGAGAGCGACCCGATCAAGGCGCTGCTCGGCTTCGACGGCGTGGTCGGCAACTTCGCCAGCCCGAACACGCCCGGCACCGCCTACGTGCTGCTCCACCACGTCTTCGGCGAGGTCAACGGCAAGAAGGGCATCTGGGGCCACGCCGTCGGCGGGATGGGCGCGATCACCCAGGCGATGCGGCGGGCCTGCGAGGAGAAGGGCGTCCGCATCGTCACCGACGCGGCGGTCGCCCACGTGCTGGTCGAGAAGGGCCGCGCGGTCGGGGCCGTCACCGAGGCCGGCGACGTCCATCGTGCGCGGCTGGTGGTCTCCAACCTCAATCCGAAGCTGCTCTACACCCGCCTCGTCGACGCCGCCGACCTGCCGAAGGACTTCCTCGACCGCATCCGGGTCTGGAAGAGCGGCTCGGGCACCTTCCGCATGAACGTCGCGCTGTCCGAACTGCCGAGCTTCACCGCCAAGCCCGGCCGCGAGCCGGCCGACCACCACACCGCCGGCATCATCGTCGCGCCCTCGCTCGCCTACATGGACCGCGCCTATCTCGACGCCCGCGACCACGGCTGGTCGAGGGAACCGATCGTCGAGATGCTGATCCCTTCGACGCTGGACGACAGCCTCGCGCCGAAGGGCATGCACGTCGCCAGCCTGTTCTGCCAGCACGTCCGCCCCGAACTGCCCGCGGGCTTCCCCGGCGGCTCGTCCTGGGACGACCACCGCGAGACCGTCGCCGACCTGATGATCGCGACCGTCGACAGATACGCGCCCGGCTTCGCCGCCAGCGTGGTCGGCCGCCAGATCAACTCGCCGCTCGACCTCGAGCGCACCTTCGGCCTCGTCGGCGGCGACATCTTCCACGGCGCGCTGACGCTGGACCAGTTGTTCTCGGCCCGCCCGATGCTCGGCCACGGCGACTACCGCGCGCCGATCCCGGGCCTCTACATGTGCGGCTCCGGAACCCATCCGGGCGGCGGCGTCACCGGCGCGCCCGGCCACAACGCCGCCCGGGAGATCCTGCGCGACGTCAAGCGCCGCAAGGTCGCCTGACGCGCCGTCTCGCGACCTGCGGCGAACTCGGGATTTCCTGTTGCACGGTCGCATCGGAATGGTAGCGTCGCCTAGGTGACAGTGCGTAGGGAGCCGAGCGCTCGATGCAGTCTTCCGTGGAGGTCCTGCGCGGCGACGTGCCGGGAACCGAGTATCGCTTCAAGGTGCTGCGCTTCGGCCCGGCCGATATCGCCGGGCCGTCGGCCTATCTGCAGGCGGCACTGCACGGCGACGAACTGCCGGGCGTGGCGGCGCTGCACTACCTGATCCCGCGGTTGAAGCTCGCCGAGCGCGAGGGCCGGCTCGCCGGCCGCGTCACCGTGGTGCCCTTCGCCAACCCGATCGGCTCGGGGCAGGTGTTCTTCGGCGAGCATCTCGGCCGCTTCGCCTTCGGCTCGCGCACCAATTTCAACCGCGACTTCCCGCTGCTGCCCTCCGACGACACGTCGGGCCTGCCCGGCGACGAGGCGCCGCTGCCGGTGGAGAAGCGGCTGAAGGCCCGGCTGGTGAAGCTGGCGCTCGGCCACGACCTCGTGCTCGACCTGCACTGCGACAGCGAGGGCCTGTCCTATCTCTACATTCCGAAGCCGCTGTGGCCGCACATGGCCGACCTCGCGTCCTGCCTGGGAAGCGAGGCGGTGCTGGTGTGGGACGGCGGCTCCGACGGCGCCTTCGAGGAGGCGGCGCTCTCGCCGCTCGTGTCGCTGCCGCAGGACTCGCCGGAGTGGGCGCGGCGGGCGGTGACCACGGTCGAGTTCCGCGGTCAGGTCGACGTCGCTCCCGAGACCGCCGAGGCCGACGCCGACGGGCTCTACCGCTTCCTGGTCGCCCGCGGCACGATCGTCGACGCGGCCGTGGCGCCGCCGGCGCCCTACGCCGGCCTCGCGGTGCCGCTCGAGAACGTCGAGATGACCTACGCGCCGACCGGCGGCGCCATCCTCTACCACGTCCGCCCCGGCGACCGGGTGCGGGCCGGCGACCTCCTCTGCGAGATCCTGACCGCGCCGGGCGAACCCGGCGGCGCGCACGAGGTGCGGGCCGCCCAGGACGGCCTGATCCTGACGCGGCGCTCGCACCGGATGACCACGCCGGGGGACGACCTGTTGAAGCTGCTCGGCACGCGGCGGTCGACGACTGCCAAGCCGGGCGCGCTGGAATCCTGACCCGGAAGACCGGGCGGGCGAGGGCCGGGCAACGGCCCCGACAACGAACGAGGGGAACAGTCATGACCAGCACGATCAGGAGCCTCGGCCTCGGCCTGCTCCTCGCCGCCGGCCTCGCCGGCTCGGCCGCCGCCGAGGACGTGGTACGCATCGGCACCACGCCGGAATCCTATCCGCCCTTCACCACCATCGACGCCAACGGCAACGTCCAGGGCTTCGAGGCGGACATCAAGGACGCGCTCTGCGAAGAGATGAAGGTGAAGTGCGAGTGGGTTCTCCAGGCCTGGGACGGCATCATCCCGGCGCTGACCGAGAACAAGTTCGACGCGATCATCGCCTCGATGTCGATCACCGACGAGCGCAAGCAGGTCGTCGACTTCTCCGACAAGTACTACGACACCCCGGCGATGTTCGTCGGCCGCAAGGACGCGACCTTCGACGTCGGCGCCGACGGCGCGCTCGCGCTCGACAAGCTCGCCGGCAAGGTGATCGGCGTCCAGGTCTCGACCACGCACGCCTCCTACGCCGACGCCAAGCTGAAGGGCATCGCCGAGATCAAGAGCTACGACACCCAGGAGAACGCCAACCTGGATCTCATCGCCGGCCGCGTCGATCTCCTGCTCGCCGATTCGATCGCGTTGACCGACAGCCTGCTGAACACGCCCGACGGCGAGGACTTCGAGGTCAAGGGCAAGCCCTTCAACGACCCGCTGATGGGCGCCGGCGTCGGCGTCGCGGTCCGCAAGGGAGACCCGCTGAAGGACAAGTTCTCCGCCGCCATCGCCGCCATCCGCGCCAACGGCAAGTACAAGGCGATCAACGACAAGTACTTCAAGTTCGACGCCTACGGCGGCTGAACCGGGACGCGGGCGCCGGGCGGCCGGAGGGCCGCCCGGCGCCGATCCCCGTCCCGATCCGCCGCGACGGCCGGAGCGGCCGAAAGGCCCCGTGCTCCGGCGTCCGCGTCGGCCCGTCCCCACCCCGGCACGACGAGGGCCGATGAAACCGACCGATCCCTTCGTGCTGCTCGGCTTCGGCGAGGGCGGCTGGGGCGCGACCATGCTCGCGGGCACTCTGGTGACCGTCGAGATCGCGGTGCTGTCCTATCTCGTCGGTTGCCTGATCGGCCTCGTCGCCGCCTGGGCCAAGCTGCGTGGGCCGCGGCCACTCGCGCTCGCGGCCGAGGGCTACACCACGGTGGTGCAGGGACTGCCCGACATCCTGGTGATCCTGATCGTCTACTACGGCGGCACCTCGGCGATCCGCGACCTCGTCGGCCTGATCGCGCCGGGCACGACGGTGGAGATCGACGCCTTCGCCGCCGGCGTCGCCTCGCTCGGGCTGATCTGCGGCTCCTACGCCACCGAGATCTTCCGCGCCGCCTTCCTGGCGGTACCGAAGGGGCAGGTCGAGGCCGCGACGTCGCTCGGCCTCCGGCCGGCGCAACTGTTCCGGCTGGTGGTGGCGCCGCAGGCGCTGCGCCGGGCGCTGCCGCCGCTCGGCAACATGTGGCTGGTCACGCTGAAGGACGCGGCGCTCGTCAGCGTCGTCGGCCTGCGCGACCTCGTCGGCGTCGCCGCCTCGGGCGCCGCCTACTCGCGCCAACCCTTCACCTTCTACATGGCGGTGGCGACCGTCTTCTTCGTGCTGTCGACGATCTCGATGCTCGGCCTCGCCGCGCTCGAGCGCCGCTCGGCACGCGCCGGCGCGCAGGGTTGAGCCGATGGACGCCTTCCTCGTCCGCCTCGCCACCGCGCTGTTCGACGGCTTCTGGGTGACGCTGTTCCTGCTGGTCACCTCCGGCATCGCCGGCAACCTCGCCGCCATCGGCGTCGCCCTGGCGCGGACCTCGAGGCGGATCTGGCTGAGCGCGCCGGCCACCGGCTTCATCCTGGCGATCCGCGGCACGCCGCTGATCGTGCAGATGTTCCTGATCTACTACGGCCTCGGCCAGTTCCGGGCGGTGCGCGCCAGCATCCTCTGGCCGATCCTGCGCGACCCCACGTGGTGCGCCTTCCTGGCGCTGACCATCTCGACGGCGGCCTATTCCGGCGAGGTGATCCGCGGCGCGATCCAGCAGGTGCCGGCCGGTCAGGTCCAGGCCGGCGAGGCGCTCGGCCTGTCGCGCTGGCAGATCCGGCGGCTCGTGGTGCTGCCGCTGGCGCTGCGGCAGGTGGTGCCGGTGCTCGCCAACGAGACCGTGCTGCTCCTGAAGGCGAGCGCGATCGTGTTCACGATCACGGTCAAGGACATCATGGGCGAGGCCAACATCATCCGCGCCCAGACCTTCCGGGTCTACGAGCCGCTGCTCGCCGCCGCCATCCTCTATCTCGCGCTCACCTTCGCGATCCGGCGGCTGTTCGCGATCGTCGAGAAGCGCTCGCGCCGGCACCTCGACCCGCCGGCGGCGACGGCGAAGGGCGCGGTACCGGCGGGGTGACCCGGCTTCAGGGCCGGGCGGGATCGTGCCAGCGCAGCGACATGCAGGAGAGGCCGGCGTCGAGCTTCATGACCTCGTCGAGCTTCAGCACGGTGACCGAATAGCCGCGCTCCTCGAGCAGGGCCCGGGTGCGCGGGAAGCCGTCGGCGATCATCACCGTCTCGTTGACGCGGAGCGCGTTGGCGACCGCCTCCTCGCCGTCGGGGACGACCAAGACGTCGAGGCCGTCGAACAGGCGGGCGTCGGCGACCGCGCGGGTGGCGAGCACGCAGTCGTCGGCGACCAGCGAGCAGGCGGTCTTGAGGTGGAGCACGCCCGCCGGCGGCTCGACCGCGATGCCGCGGTAACCGAACTCGGCGAGCAGGTCGCAGAGCTCGGCCGCGCCGGTGCGGTCGGTGCGGGCGGACAGGCCGACATAGACCGTGTCGGGCGTCACCAGCACGTCGCCGCCGTCGGCGTAGCCGGGGCCGGTCATCGCGAGGACGACGGGGAAACGCAGGCGCAGATCGGGCGCGATCTCGGCGGTCTCGCCGATCCGGGTCGGCGCGCCCGGGCGGAGCAGGATCGCGCCGGGCGCGAAGACGAGCGCGGGGTCCTCGACGAACACGGAATCGGGGAAGGCCTCGAGGGCGGGCAGCAGTTCGACCGCGACGCCGGCGGTGGCGAGCGCCTCGCGGTAGGCAGCGTGTTCGGCGCGAAGTTCGGCGACGTCGGGCGCACCCCGGTCGACGGCGCGCAGACCGTCGACGGCGGAGGCCGCGGGCGTGCGGACGAGGGCGCGGTTGAAGCGGCAGACGGACATCGGCAATTCCTCCCTGGCGCCCTTGGCATAGCCCAGCCGCCGGGTGCCCGCCACCCCCGCGCCGAGTGCGTTTCCGGGTGCTTCCACCGGCGCCGTCGCCGTGCTCTAGTCGGCGTCACGACGGCGACCGGGGATGGTGGACGATGACGATCGGGTTCCAGAAGGTTTGCGACATCCACGACTTCTTCGACCCCGACATCGACGACATCATCCGCCACAAGCTGCACACGCCGCCGTTCTCCTCGCGCCGGGCGTGGGAGTTCGCGATGAACTACCGCGCGCTCCGCGCCAGCGGCGTGCTGCGGCCGAACGCCCGCGGCCTCGCCATGGGCGCCGGCACCGAGCGGCTGATCTACGCGATCGTGCCCGAGGTCGCCCACACGGTGGTGACCGACCTCTACGTGCCGGACAGCGGCTGGGTCGGCGTGCGCACGGAGAACCCGCGCGACCTGATCGCGGCCAAGGCGCCGTGGAAAATCGACCCGGCCAAGTACGACGCCCGCGCCATGGACATGCGCAAGCTCGACTTTCCCGACGAGAGCTTCGACTTCTGCTGGTCGACCGGATCGTTCGAACACATCGGCGACGACGAGGACTTCCTCGCGCACTTCCGCGAGGTCGAACGGGTGCTGAAGCCGGGCGGGGTCTACGCCTTCACCACCGCCGTCACCTTCGGCGGCGCCACCGAGCGCATCCCGCACAACTACTACTTCGATCCCGACCACCTGATCGACCTGATCCACGCCTCGCCCCTGCACCCCGAGCCGATCTTCGATTGCGGGATCCGCGACCACATCTACAACCGCCCGCATCCCGAGCGGCTGCAGGACTTCGGCTACGCCGCCTTCCGGCAGTTCACCGTGCCGGTGGTGTCGCTGCGCCGCGGCGTGATCCTGACCGCCAACGCCATGCTGCTGACCAAGGACCGCGGCCGCGAGAAGCGCCGGGCCAAGGTGGTCGGCCTCGCCGAGACGTCGGCGCGGCTGCGCAGGCAGGCCGACGCCCTGGTGAAGGCCACGTTCGAGCGGCCGCAGCTCATGGTCGGCGCGGCCAAGGGCCGGGTCGTGCACTTCCAGCCGCAGAGCTTCGGCTCCGGCACCCTCCGGATCGACGCGACGCTGCCCCTGGCGGGGCCGCATATCGTCGGCTGGAGCGTCGAGAGCCGCGCGGCGTCGGGCAGCTACGATTGGACGCGCGAGGCGCGGGGCGTGCTGGCGCCGCTGCGCAGCGGCTTCACGCTGCCGGTCGCGGCGGGCAGGCTCTACCGGCTGTCGCTGCGCGCCCTCGTGCCGGGTGCCCCGGAACGGGTCCGGATTCGCGCCAAGGTGGTGCCTGTCGCAAGTTAACGCGGTGTTGCGGCAAACGCGCGAATGCGCGGCATCGGGTGAGCCGTCTCCTTACGGGTCGCTGCTACCATGGCGGCAGTGCGGAGAAGACGGATCGCCCGATGATCGCCCTTGCCGAGGCCCGGCTCGCCACCCTGATCGTGCTCGCCACGATCGTCGCCTTCGCCGCCTTCCTGACCGCGTTCCGGCTGTCGGCCCGCTCGCGCGAGGGAACGGCCGAGGGGCGGACCGGATGGACCTTCCTCGCCGGCGTCGCCGCGGGATCGGGTCTGTGGAGCGCGCATCTCCTGCTCGCGATCGCCGCCGACGGCGACCTGGTGTTCCGCTCCGGCCCGCTCGTCGTCAGCTACTTCGTCGCGGTCGCGGGGGCGCTGGTCTGCTTCGCCTTCGCCGGCGGGGGCGAGCGCCGCGGCGGCGCACCGCTCGTCGGCATCATGGCGGCGGCGACGGTGCTCGCCGTCGACCTGATCGACCTCGCCGCGCTTTCGACCGACCGGCCGGTGGTGCTGCACGGAGCCGCCATGACGGTGACCTTCGCCGGAATGGCGCTGCTCCTCGGCACCGGCTTCGCCTTGGCCGGCCGCTCCCATCGGCGCGGCTCGGACCGCGATCTCGAACGCGCCGCCGGGGCGCTCGCCGCGGCGCTGGCGCTGCCGATCTCCAACAGCCTGCTGCTCGGCACCGGCGGGTTCGTCGGCGCCCCGGTCTACGCGGCCGGACCGGACACCATGGGCGTTCCCGCCGTGGCGGCGATGGCGGCGGGGCTGATGTTCCTCGCCGTCGGCACCGGCATGGCGACGGCGTTGATCGACCGCAACGGCCAGTACGTCTCGCAGCGCCGGCTCCGCCAGATGCAGGAGGCCTCGGTCGAGGGCATCGTCGTCGTCCTCGACAACAAGGTCGTCGACGTCAACGACAGCTTCCTCAGGATCACCGGATTCGCCCGCGAGGAGGTGCGCGGCCTGCCCTTCGTCGGCTCGCTGCTGCAGGTCGACCTCTCCGACGACCGGCTGCCGCAGTCGGTGCTGTGGGAGGGCCACGTCGCCGGGGCGCGCGGTGGGCTCGTGCCGGTCGAGGTGGTGGCGCGGCCGTTCGACTACGACGGCCGGCCGCACACGGTCTTCGCCGTGCGCGACCTCTCCGACCGCCGCGACGCCGAACTCCGGATCCGCTTCCTCGCCGAGCACGACGTGCTGACCGGCCTGCCCAACCGCGCCTCGTTCCAGCGCGAACTCGAGCGCGGTTGCGAGGCGGTGTGCGCCGGCACCGGACGCTTCGCGCTGTTCTGCCTCGACCTCGACCGCTTCAAGGAGGCCAACGACGTCTTCGGCCACCTCGCCGGCGACCACGTGCTGCTGCAGACCGCCTCGCGCCTGCGCGAACTGCTCGGCCCCTCCGCCTTCGCCGCCCGCCTCGGCGGCGACGAGTTCGTGGTGATGCTGCGCGATCCGCCGAGCACCCGCGTCGTCGCCGACGTTGCCGACGAGATCGTCGCGGTGCTCGGCCGGCCCTTCCTCTACAACGGCCAGCGGATCATCGTCGGCGCCAGCGTCGGCATCGCGGTCGCCCCCGCCGACGGCGACACGCCGGAACTGGTGCTGGCGCGCGCCGACATGGCGCTCTACCGCGCCAAGGGCGAGGGCCGCGGGCTCTACCGCTTCTTCGAGCAGGCGATGGACGAGGAGACCCGGGTCCGCCGCACGCTCGCCTTCGAGCTGCGCGACGCCATCGTCGAGAACCAGCTCGAGCTCTACTACCAGCCGCTCGCCGACGTCTCCTCGAACGGCATCGTCGGCTTCGAGGCGCTGGTGCGCTGGCACCACCCGGTCCACGGCACGATCTCGCCGACCGTGTTCATCTCGATCGCCGAGGAGAGCGGCTTCATCTCCGAACTCGGCGAGTGGGTGCTGCGCACCGCCTGCGCCGAGGCCGGGCGCTGGAAGGAGAAGCTGAAGATCGCGGTCAACCTGTCGCCGCTCCAGCTCGAGCAGCCGAACCTGCCGGAGATCGTCCACGAGGCGCTGATCGCCGGCCGGCTGGCGCCGAACCGGCTCGAGATCGAGGTCACCGAGGGCTCGCTGATGCGCAATCCGCAGCGCGCGCTCGACGTGCTGCGTCGGATCAAGGCGCTCGGCGTCGGCATCGCCATGGACGACTTCGGCACCGGCTTCTCGTCGCTGTCGACGCTGCAGAGCTTCCCGTTCGACAAGCTGAAGATCGACCGCTCCTTCGTCGACCGTGTCGGCGAGCACGCCCAGGCCTCGTCGATCGTGCGGGCGGTGCTCGGGCTGTCGCGCAGCCTCGAGATCCGCGTGGTCGCCGAGGGCGTCGAGACCGCGGCGCAGTTCCATTTCCTCGCCGAACAGTCCTGCGACGAGGTCCAGGGCTTCATGATCGGCCGGCCGATGCCGATCGCCGCCTATGCCGACGTCGTCAACGGCGAGACGGCGGTGCCGAGCGTCGAACGGCTGCGGGCCTGAGTGCCGGCTCGCGGGCGCGCTCTCATACCTGTCTCGCAAAGTCCCGACTCGTCGGGACTTTGCGAGGTCCCGGCCTTTCGGCCGGCGCCCGGTCGGGCGCTTCTCGCCCGCAAAGTCCGACCACGGGTCGGAACTTTGCGAGCTCGGTATCAGATCCCGAGCGTTGTCGACTTCAGGTCGTCGCCGAGGCGGACGGCCATCTCGAGCGCGATGGTGACCAGCGGCGGCATCGGGCTGCGGTCGAGCGCGACGAGGCCGACCGCGTGCTGGACGTCGGGCGTGTCGATCGGGATCGGCACGAGGTCGGAGCCGGGGCCGAGCGTCTGCTGGATGTATTCCGGCATGATCGAGGCGAGGCCGGTCTCGCGCACGTTGGCGCACAGGTTCATCAGCGAGTTGGTCTCGACCTTGATGATCGGCCGGGCGCCGACCGCGGTGAAGGCGCGGTCGATGATGCGGCGGTTCTGCATGTTCGGCGTCAGGAGCGCGAGCGGGTGGCTCGCCGCCTCGGCCCAGCCGACGCTCTTCAGCCGCGCCAGCGGATCGTCGCCGCGCACGAACAGGCAGTAGCGCTCGCGGTAGACCGGCCGCGCGACGAGGCCGTTGATCGGCTCGTTGTCGAGATAGGTCAGGCCGACGTCGATCGAGAAGTCCTCGAGCCCGCGCAGGATCTCGATCGAGGTGCCGGACAGCACGACGAGGTCGACGTTGCCGTAGGTGGCGCGCAGGATCTTCGAGAGCCGGGCGGCGATCGGCAGCGCCGACGGGATCACGCCGATGGTGAGCCGGCCGCCGAGCTGGCCCTCGCCCTCGCGCAGCTGGCCGATCTCCTGGCGCATCGCCGACCAGTTGTCGAGGATCACCTGCGCCCATTTCAGAACGCGTTCTCCCTCGGCCGTGAAGCCGTGGAAGCGCTGGCCGCGCTCGACGATGGCGACGCCGAGTTCCTCCTCGAGCTGGCGGATCCGTTCCGACAGCGTCGGCTGGGTCACGTTGCAGGCCTGGGCCGCACGGGTGAAGTGCTTCTCCCGGGCGAGCGCGGAGAGATACTGCAGCTGACGGATGTCCATGCGACCGGCGTCACGTCCCTTCTGGCGCGGCGATGGGGGACGACGCTACACGACCTCGACGCCGCGGTGGATCACCAAGATGTCTCTATCATGCCAAAGGCCCGGCCGATGAGGGCCGGGCCTTCGATTTTTCGCGGGCGGGGTCCGAACCCCGGGGGATGCCCCCGGGGGGGCCGGGATCAGCCGAGGTCGTGGACGTCGTTGTCCTTGGTCTCGCGGACGAACAGCGTTCCGATGACCAGGGTCATGGCAGCGACGACGATCGGGTACCAGAGGCCGTAGTAGATGTCGCCGGTGGCGGCCACCATGGCGAAGGCGGTGGTCGGCAGGAAACCGCCGAACCAGCCGTTGCCGATGTGGTAGGGCAGCGACATCGAGGTGTAGCGGATGCGGGTCGGGAACATTTCGACCAGCATGGCCGCGATCGGGCCGTAGACCATGGTGACGTAGAGCACCAGGACGAACAGGATGCCGACGACCAGCGGCTGGTTCATCTTGGAAAGGTCGGCCGGGGCCATCGAGTAGGTCGTGGTCTTGACGCCGTCCTTCTCGGTCTCCTTGACGGCGACCGGGTAGCCGGCGGTCTGCAGGGACTGGAACAGGCCGGTCTCGAAGGCGCCGTTGGCGGCCTTGGCGGCGTCGGCGGCGAGGCCGGTGCCTTCGTAGGACGGGATGACCGTGTCACCGACGTGGATCGCGGCGACCGTTCCGGCCGGCGCGGCCTCGTTCTCGTAGTTCACCGAGTTCTTGGCGAGGAACGCCTTGGCGATGTCGCAGGAGGTGGTGAACTTCGAGGTGCCGACCGGGTTGAACTGGAACGAGCAGGTGGCCGGATCGGCGACGACCTTGACCGGAGCGGTCGCGATCGCCTGGGCCAGCGCCGGATTGGCGGCGTTGGTCAGGGCATGGAACAGCGGGAAGTAGGTCAGGATCGAGAGCAGGCAGCCCAGCATGATGATGGGCTTGCGGCCGATCTTGTCCGACAGCCAGCCGAAGAGCACGAAGAACGGCGTGCCGATCGCCAGCGACAGGGCGATCATGATGTTGGCGGTGAAGCCGTCGACCTTCAGCGTCTGCGTCAGGAAGAACAGCGCGTAGAACTGGCCGGTGTACCAGACCACGGCCTGACCGGCGGTGAGGCCGAACAGGGCGAGGATGACGACCTTGAGGTTCGACCACTGGCCGAAGGACTCCTTGATCGGGGCCTTCGAGGTCTTGCCCTCGGACTTCATCTTCTGGAACGCGGGCGACTCCGACAGGGTCATGCGGATCCAGACGGAGACGGCGAGCAGGATCACCGAGACCAGGAACGGGATGCGCCAGCCCCAGGCCGCGAACGCCTCTTCGCCGACCGACGTGCGGGTGACCAGGATCACCAGCAGCGACAGGAACAGGCCGAGGGTGGCGGTGGTCTGGATCCACGAGGTGAACAGACCGCGCTTGCCGTCCGGCGCGTGCTCGGCGACATAAGTCGCTGCACCGCCGTACTCGCCGCCGAGGGCGAGGCCCTGCAACAGGCGCAGGCCGATCAGGATGATCGGGGCGGTCACGCCGATGGTCTCGTAGTTGGGCAGGATGCCGACGATGAAGGTCGACAGGCCCATGATCAGGATGGTGACGAGGAAGGTGTACTTGCGGCCGACGAGGTCGCCGAGCCGGCCGAACACCAGCGCGCCGAACGGGCGGACCGCGAAACCGGCCGCGAAGGCCATCAGCGCGAAGATGAAGGCCGCCGTCGGATTGACGCCGGAGAAGAACTGCTTGGAGATGATGGCCGCGAGCGAGCCGTAGAGATAGAAGTCGTACCACTCGAAGACGGTGCCGAGCGAAGAGGCGAAGATGACCTTCTTCTCCTCGCCGGTGATGCCGCCGGCGCGGACCGCGCCCCCGGTCGATGCATGTGCCATGGACTGAAGCTCCTCCGAAGTCCCTGCGGCGCCGCCGTCGTGGTCCCTCCAGACCGACTGTCCCCTCGGGCGGCCCCGCTTACCTTTCGTTTAGACATGGCCGCCGCCCCAAGGATAGTTGGCCAATAGCTATACGACTTTCGTCTTAGAATGTTGTTGCGCTGCAGAAACTACGTGTCCGAACACCAATTCGAACGCCACCGTGATGATGCCCGAGGCGGAATCCCGCCCGGATCTACGGAAGCTCCGGGTCCGGATTAAAGTCGATCTAAAGCGCTCTTCAGAAAAATTGCATCCGCCGCCGCGCGAGATCACGCCGATCCGGCATCTAGACTGCGGCGGGTTGCCCCAAGTGCATCTTTGGGGGTGACAGCGCTTCGCCTTCGCTGCCATAGACGGGGACGGCGAGCGCCGCTGAGCGGCCTCGGATCAATGGGGACGACGACGGACATGAGCGCCACCATCATCGACGGCTTCGCGGTCGCGGCCGGCCTGCGTGAGAAGATCGCCGCGGACGCGGCCGCCCTCAAGGCGTCCCACGGCGTGACGCCCGGTCTCGCCGTCGTGCTGGTCGGCGAGGATCCGGCGAGCGCGGTCTACGTGCGCAACAAGCTCAAGGCGACCGCCGAGTGCGGCCTGAAGAGTCTCGAGTTCAAGCTGCCGGCCGAGACGCCGGAGGCCGAGGTGCTCGCCCTCGTCGAGCGGCTCAACGCCGACCCGGCCGTGCATGGCATCCTGGTCCAGCTGCCGCTGCCGAAGCAGATCGACGCCGACAAGGTGCTCGGCCTGATCCATCCGGACAAGGACGTCGACGGCTTCCACCCGCTCAACGCCGGCCGCCTTTCCGTCGGCCTGCCGGGCTTCGTGCCCTGCACCCCGCGCGGCTCGCAGATCCTGATCGACGGCGTGACGTCCGACCTCTCCGGCAAGCACGCCGTGGTGATCGGCCGCTCCAACATCGTCGGCAAGCCGATGGCGCAGCTCCTTCTCCAGAAGAACGCCACGGTGACGATCGCCCATTCGCGCACCAAGGACCTGCCCGCGGTGTGCCGCACCGCCGACGTGCTGGTGGCCGCGGTCGGCCGGCCGCTGATGGTGAAGGGCGACTGGATCAAGCCGGGCGCGATCGTGATCGACGTCGGCATCAACCGCATCGAGGTGGACGGCAAGGGCAAGATCGTCGGCGACGTCGACTTCGACAGCGCGGTCGAGGTCGCCGGCGCGATCACCCCGGTGCCGCGCGGCGTCGGCCCGATGACTATCGCCTGCCTGATGCTGAACACGCTCGATTCGGCGCGCCGGGCCGTCGGCGCGAGCTGACGGCCGCGGGCGCGCGGCGCAGGACCGTAGGCGTCGCGGCGCTGCGAGGTCCCGACGGGTCGGGACCTCGCGGGACCGCCGTCACGGCCGATAGGTCACCAGCATCACGAAGATGCCGAGCGCGCGCGGGTCGCCGTTGCCGCCGGTCGCCGCCGGGACCTTCGGCTCGCAGTCGATCACCAGCCGCGGCGTCCTCGTGCCGGCGGGCAGGCTCACGGTCCGCGTGGTTCGTGGCGGCATGACCACGCGCTCGACCCGTCCGCCGTAATCGAGCGCGACCGGCTGCTCGACGGCGTGGTGGTTGCGCAGCGTGACTTCGAGCGCGGAGAAACTCGGCGTGGTGTCGATCGCGAGTTCGGCGCGGCCGCGGGTCCAGCGACCGGTGGTGTCCGCCCCGTACCACGCGCGGGCCGCCGCGTCGGGCAGCCAGTGTTTCGCCATCTCGATCGTGCCCGGGCGATGCCGGAAGATGTAGCCGCTGTCGAAATTCGAGAAGCCGGGCATCTTGGTCGCCACGAAGCCGTGACGCGTGAACAGCTCCACGAGATAGGCTTCGGTGAAGCCGAGTTCGAACCAGCGCCGCCGGCGCACCACCGCGACCGTTTCGCTGTCGAGACGCATGCCCCAGGGATAGGGAATGGCGGGTTTTTCGGCCGGCGTGATCGGCTCGCCCGCGATGATCACCCGCCCGTCCGGCGCCAGCAGGGCCTTCAGCCGGCCGAGCAGGTGGGTCAGGTTCGTGCAGTGGTGCAGCGATTCGAAGAAGTAGATCAGGTCGTACTTGCGTCCGGGCCGCGGCCCGTCGCCGAACCGGCCCGGGAACGGCGTCAGCGGCACCCGGAAGAACTCGGCCTGCGCCCGCACGAAGTTGCAGAACACCGGCGAGATGTCGACGGTGTCGACGTTGACGCCGAGGCGGGCGAAGTCGAGCGCGATCAGGCCGTAGCCGGCACCGTATTCCAGCGCCCACTGGCCGGGTTGGACGTTCGAATGGACGAGGATGTTGCCGGCCGCCCGGATGTGTTCGCCCGCCTGCGCGACCGCGCCGGGATGGCGATACTTGTAGTAGCCGGGCATGCGGACGACGTCGGGCGTCGTTTCGACCGCGACCTCGTCGAGGTCGGCGTCGTAGTCGCGGCCGGCACCGGCGATCGCCTGCCACAGCCGGTGCTGCTGCTCGGCGTAGGCGGCGGAGAAGGGGTCGAGTCCCTCCTCGTACCAGGAAGGGAGGGCGAGGGCGGCGCGGGCGAAATCCCGCCACGCTTCATCCTTGCCGAAGCCCTTGAAAAACGCATCCGTGACGGCGTCGATATCGTCGAGTTGAAATGTGGCCACGTCGCACTCCTAATCGGGAACTGCGGTCTGCCATACGTAACACGATCAGAACGGGCACATAAGGCGCGGTACAGTCGCAAATATGTCATGAATACGAATGGCAAGGGATCGCGCATCACGTGGATCGGTGCGTTGCCTGCCAGGGCCGGCCAAGCGTCGACGGACGTCGCGAAGGCACGGCGTCCCGCGGCGCGGCCGGCGAGCTCGCCGCGGACGCGCCGGCCTGTCGCACCACGTCCGGGCCACGCCGGCCTTGATCCCGTCGGGGCGCCGTGGTGTCTCTCGCGGCGACACGAATCCCGGCGACGAGAGGAAAGAGCGATGTCCGAGATCTGGTTCAAGGTCGGCGAGGCCACGGTGTTCGCGGCCGACGGTCAGTACACCGACGCCATGCCCGAGGTGCTGATCGGCTCCACCCGCGGCCCGGCCGGCCAGGCCTTCGCCTCGATGATGGGCCAGGTGCAGGGCCACACCCGCATGTTCGTGGTGCGCGACTGCAACCAGCTGGTCCGCCCGGCCACGATGATGACCACCAAGGCGACCATCCAGTCGCTGGAATACGTCGACCTGCTCGGCGGCGTCGTCCAGGGCGCGATCGGCGACGCCATCGTCGACTGCCTCGCCGAGGGCATCATCCCGCGCGACGTCGTCGACGACATCTGCATGATCGTGATGGTCTGGCTCGATCCGCGCTGCGCCGATCACGCCGAACTCGACAAGGCCGACCTCTACCGCACCAACTACGAGGCGACCAAGATCGCGATCTCGCGCGCGCTGACGGGCCAGCCGACGGTCGACGAACTGATCGCCAACCGCAAGACGGTGAAGCACTACGCCCTCGACGGCGTGGTCGACTACTGATCCGGGTCCGGGAGGCTCGCGTCCGTCGGGCCTCCCGCCGCCGCTCACGCGGCCGGCGGCGCGCCGAGACGGTCGGCGATGCGCTCGCCGGCGAGGCGTCCGGTCGCAAGGCACGCGGTCAGCAGGTAGCCGCCGGTCGGGGCCTCCCAGTCCAGCATCTCGCCGGCGACGTGGACGCCGGGGATCGCCCTCAGTTCGAAGGCGTCGTCGACGCCCGCGAAGGCGACGCCGCCCGCGCTCGAGATCGCCTCGGCGATCGGCCGCGGCGCGACGACCGCGAGCGGCAGCGCCTTCAGCGCCGCCGCGAGCGGCTCCGGCCCCAGATCGGCCGCCCCCGGCAGGCACTCGCGGACGAGGCCGGCCTTGACGCCCTCGAGCCCCGCCGCCTTGCGCAGCCGGTTGGCGAAGGACTGCCGGCGATCGAGCCGGGCGAGGTCGCGCGCGAGCCGCGCCGCGTCGCGACCCGGCACCAGGTCCAACTCGACCACCGCCGGGCGGCCCTCCGCCAGCGCGTCGCGCAGCGCCGCCGCGTGGGCGTAGACGAGCGAGCCCTCGATGCCCGTCGCGGTCACCACGAACTCGCCGGCCCGGGCGACGCCGTCGACGCTCGCCACCACCGATTTCACCGGCTGGCCGGCGTTGCGGTCCCGGAAGACCTCGCTCCAGGCGACGTCGAAGCCGCAATTGGCCGGCCGGAGCGGCACGACCGGCACGCCGCGCGCCGCGAGGAGCGCGGTCCACGCCCCGTCGGAGCCGAGCCGCGGCCAGCTGGCGCCGCCGAGGGCGAGCAGCGTCGCCACGGGGCGCTGCGTGAACGGGCCGTCGGGGCCGGAGAAGGCGAG
>NZ_SNXY01000010.1:577500-580357 GCF_004362745.1 Oharaeibacter diazotrophicus
AAGCCGGGCCACAGCGGGTGACAGCCCCGTACGCGTAGATGTCGTCCATGATCCTCGAGTAAGGCGGGACACGTGCAATCCTGTCTGAACATGGGGGGCCCACCCTCCAAGCCTAAGTACTCCTCAGCGACCGATAGCGAACCAGTACCGTGAGGGAAAGGTGAAAAGCACCCCGACGAGGGGAGTGAAAGAGCACCTGAAACCGGATGCCTACAAACAGTGGGAGCCCGCAAGGGTGACCGCGTACCTTTTGTATAATGGGTCAGCGACTTAGTCTGACGAGCGAGCTTAAGCCGGTAGGCGTAGGCGCAGCGAAAGCGAGTCTGAACAGGGCGTTCAGTTCGTCGGATTAGACCCGAAACGAGGTGATCTAGTCATGAGCAGGCTGAAGGTGCGGTAACACGCACTGGAGGGCCGAACCCACGCCTGTTGAAAAAGTCGGGGATGACTTGTGACTAGGGGTGAAAGGCCAATCAAACCTCGAAATAGCTGGTTCTCCGCGAAATCTATTTAGGTAGAGCGTCGGACGAACACTCCTGGGGGTAGAGCTACTGGATGGGCTAGGGGGTCCCACAGACTTACCAAACCTAACCAAACTCCGAATACCAGGAAGTGCTATCCGGCAGACACACGGCGGGTGCTAACGTCCGTCGTGAAGAGGGAAACAACCCTGACCTACAGCTAAGGTCCCGAAGTCGTGGCTAAGTGTGAAACGATGTGGGAATCCCAAAACAACCAGGATGTTGGCTTAGAAGCAGCCATCATTTAAAGAAAGCGTAACAGCTCACTGGTCTAAACAAGGGTTCCTGCGCGGACAATGTAACGGGGCTCAAGCCACGCACCGAAGCTTAGGATTTGGCAGCGATGCCAAGTGGTAGCGGAGCGTTCCGTAGGCCTGTGAAGCCGGACCCGTGAGGGCCGGTGGAGGTATCGGAAGTGAGAATGCTGACATGAGTAACGACAAGGGGTGTGAGAGACACCCCCGCCGAAAGTCCAAGGGTTCCTGCGTAAAGCTAATCTGCGCAGGGTTAGCCGGCCCCTAAGGCGAGGCCGAAAGGCGTAGTCGATGGGAATCAGGTGAATAGTCCTGAGCCTGCAGGTGGTGACGGATGCCGTGTGTGGTTCGCCCTTATCGGATTGGGCGGGCTTCGAAGGCGTTCCAGGAAACAGCCCCTGCATCATAGACCGTACCCGAAACCGACACAGGTGGACTGGTAGAGTATACCAAGGCGTTTGGGCGAATTGTGCTGAAGGAACTCGGCAAATTGCCTCCGTAACTTCGGGAGAAGGAGGCCCCGGTTCTGGGCAACCAGGATCGGGGGGCACAGACGAGGGGGTGGCGACTGTTTAACAAAAACACAGGGCTCTGCGAAATCGCAAGATGACGTATAGGGTCTGACGCCTGCCCGGTGCCGGAAGGTTAAGAGGAGGGGTGCAAGCTCCGAATTGAAGCCCCGGTAAACGGCGGCCGTAACTATAACGGTCCTAAGGTAGCGAAATTCCTTGTCGGGTAAGTTCCGACCTGCACGAATGGCGTAACGACTTCCCCGCTGTCTCCAGCACAGGCCCAGTGAAATTGAATTCCCCGTGAAGATGCGGGGTTCCTGCGGTCAGACGGAAAGACCCCGTGCACCTTTACTATAGCTTCACACTGGCATTCGTGTCGGCATGTGTAGGATAGGTGGTAGGCTTTGAAGCGGGGGCGCCAGCTCTCGTGGAGCCATCCTTGAAATACCACCCTTATCGTCATGACTGTCTAACCGCGGCCCGTCATCCGGGTCCGGGACAGTGTGTGGTGGGTAGTTTGACTGGGGCGGTCGCCTCCCAAAGAGTAACGGAGGCGCGCGAAGGTGGGCTCAGAGCGGTCGGAAATCGCTCGACGAGTGCAATGGCATAAGCCTGCCTGACTGCGAGACTGACACGTCGAGCAGAGTCGAAAGACGGCCATAGTGATCCGGTGGTCCCTCGTGGACGGGCCATCGCTCAACGGATAAAAGGTACGCCGGGGATAACAGGCTGATGATGCCCAAGAGTCCATATCGACGGCATCGTTTGGCACCTCGATGTCGACTCATCACATCCTGGGGCTGGAGCAGGTCCCAAGGGTTCGGCTGTTCGCCGATTAAAGTGGTACGTGAGTTGGGTTCAGAACGTCGTGAGACAGTTCGGTCCCTATCTGCCGTGGGTGTAGGAGTATTGAGAGGATCTGTCCCTAGTACGAGAGGACCGGGATGGACGTACCTCTGGTGGACCTGTTGTCGCGCCAGCGGCATTGCAGGGTAGCTATGTACGGACTCGATAACCGCTGAAGGCATCTAAGCGGGAAACGAACCTCGAAACCAGTGCTCCCTATCAGAGCCGTGGTAGACCACCACGTCGATAGGCCGGGTGTGGACGCACGGCAACGTGCGAAGCTTACCGGTACTAATAGCTCGATCGGCTTCATCGCTCTCATTGTCAACGCACCCTCGAGGCCAATACGGCCACGAGCAACAAACGAAACGATCCCCCGGGACGCCCCAACGGCAACCCGGACAGAGACCAACTTCCTGATCTTCGCCGGCCTGGTGGTCATGGCGGGGAGAAAAACACCCGATCCCATCCCGAACTCGGCCGTGAAACTCCCCAGCGCCAATGGTACTTCGTCATATAGACGCGGGAGAGTAGGTCGCCGCCAGGCCTGCAAAGCTCAGGAAACACACAAACGCAAGCGCGTCGTCGAAACATGACCGGCGCAGCCCAACTTCACGAACACGCCTTCTCACAACGACACCCGAACAATACCCGACACCATACCGACCAAGACGACATCAACCCGCCAGGCTAACCGCCGGCGGGCTAAACCCGTTCCGAAAAC